>JACMOJ010000377.1 GCA_014378085.1 Burkholderiales bacterium
AGCCTCGATGCGTCGTGAAAAATACATTGCGTTCGGTGGACCCGACGGGGGAGATGGTGGCATCGGCGGTTCGATTTTCTTCACCGCCGATGGCAACATCAACACGCTGGTGGACTACCGTTTCGCGCGAATATTCCGCGCCAAAGACGGTGCGTCTGGCCGCGGCGCAGATTGTAACGGTGCGGGTGCCGACGATGTCGTCTTGCGAGTACCGGTTGGCACACTCATCAATGACTTGGCCACCGAGGAACTCATCGCCGATCTAACGCATGATAAACAGCGCGTCATGATTGCCAAAGGCGGTCGCGGTGGACTCGGCAATATCAACTTTAAGAGTTCAACGAATCGCGCACCCCGCCAGTTCACCAAAGGTGGAGAGGGCGAAACCAAGGAGATTTACTTTGAACTAAAGGTGCTCGCCGACGTAGGATTACTCGGTATGCCGAACGCGGGTAAATCGACGTTTATTCGCGCTGTTTCTGCGGCTCGCCCGAAAGTGGCGGACTATCCGTTCACCACGCTACACCCAAACCTTGGCGTGGTGCGCGTCGATGACAATCGCAGCTTTGTGATTGCCGACGTACCGGGACTCATTGAGGGTGCTGCAGAGGGCGCGGGACTTGGTCACCAATTTCTAAAACACTTGCAGCGCACCCACCTGCTGCTCCATCTTGTCGACATCGCGCCCTATGATGAAGCAGTTGATCCGGTCAAAGATGCGAAGGCGTTGATCAATGAACTTAAGAAGTACGACCAAGCGCTGTTTGATAAGCCCCGCTGGCTGATCTTGAACAAAGTGGACTTGGTCGACAAGGCTGAAGCGGACAGGCGCGTTAAGGCAATCATTAAGGGCCTTAAATGGAAAGGGCCCGCCTACAGCATCTCGGCAATGAAAGCCGACGGCTGTAAAGAACTCACCTTCGCCATCATGGATCACGTCGATAACCAACGCGCCGCAGCATCGGTCGACGCCGCAGCAATCGCCGACTCCCGCACCGCCTCCCGCACCGACTAACGCCGATGCGGGTCATCGTCAAAATTGGCTCAACGCTGATCACCAACCACGGCGAAGGCGTCGACCACGCGCTGATCGGCGAATGGGTACGCCAAATTGCCGTGCTTCGCCAACAGCACCACCAAGTCGTTCTCGTATCTTCAGGCGCCATCGCGGAGGGCATGAAACGACTCGGGTGGAAAGAACGCCCGCAGGAAATACACAAGCTGCAAGCCGCCGCCGCCGTGGGGCAAATGGGCTTGATCCAAGTCTATGAATCAGCCTTTCGCGAGCATGGCCTTGGCACCGCACAAGTTCTATTGACCCACGACGACCTGGCAGACCGCACCAGATATCTAAACGCTCGTTCAACGCTGTCCACGCTGCTCGCGTTAGGCGTGCTGCCCATCATCAACGAAAACGATACCGTCGTCACTGATGAAATCAAATTTGGCGATAACGATACCTTGGCGGCGTTAGTGGTCAACTTGATTGAAGCAGGTTTGTTGGTGATTCTTACCGATCAACAGGGTCTCTATACTGCCGACCCTCGCCACGACACGACCGCTTCGCTGGTACAGAACGCCGTCGCTGGCGATCCTGCGCTGGAAAAAATGGCGGGAGACCGCGGCTCGGCGATCGGCAAAGGCGGCATGCTGACAAAAATTCTCGCGGCGAAGAAAGCGGCACTCTCCGGTGCCAACACCGTAATTGCTTACGGTCGAGTGGAGAATGTATTGCCTGCTATTCTAAGCGGCGTAAGCGTAGGAACACGGCTTACGGCGAACCAAACCGCGATGCAGGCGCGCAAGATGTGGTTGGCAGGTCAACTCAAGACGTTAGGCACGTTGACCCTTGATGAGGGCGCGGCGACGGCGTTGGTGTCGGGCGGGAAATCGCTGCTACCAATCGGTGTGGTCGCGGTCGATGGCGAATTCGCCCGCGGTGATGTGGTCAGCGCGCACGACCCCCACGGCAAGGAGATCGCCCGTGGTTTGTGCAACTACAGCGCCAGCGAGACGCGTCGTATTGCACGAAGACCGACCCGCGAAATCGAATCAATTCTTGGCTACATCGCCGAGGCGGAACTCATACACCGCGACAACCTCGTGCTCGCCTAACCGCGCCGCTTACCTGGCGCTAGACCCGATCGCGCGGCCAGACGGCGTTACCGCAGCAACCGCAGCACCAGAAATCATTGACGGCGATACGAAACGATTGAGCTCTGGGCTACGGTAGAACGCCATCACTTTCGGCACATAGGCCTGTGTTTCAGCAAACGGCGGAATACGGTTTCCGTGTCTGATCACAGCGTTCTCGCCGGCGTTGTAGCCTGCAAGTGCGAGTTCTAAGTCCCCGTTAAACATTTTAATCAGTTGGCTCAGATAGCGTGTGCCACCAAAAATATTGTCGACTGGATCAAATGGGTTCTTGACCCCCATGCGCTCTGCGGTCGCGGGGATCAGCTGCATTAAACCGAGTGCCCCTTTATTTGATTGTGCCCGATCGTTGTAGCCCGATTCCGCTCGGATCACCGCGTGAACGAGCCGCGGATCAACACCATGTGCCCGAGCCGCGTTATCAATCACCGGGACAAGCTTACCAATGTCGACGGACTTGGGAAAGTTTGGCGCCCATGCGTTTGGACGTGCCGTCCACGCCTGCGGAATTTTGTAGACTAACTTGTAACGTTTATCGAGGTGCGGCAAATTCGAAAAATGGGTAATGCCGGTCTCATCCTTAAACGAATATATGTTGGCGGCTGCGCTTAACGGCAACAATAATCCAGCAGTCGCCAACAGCACGGCAGCGACCTTTACCCTAACGTTCAAATTTTGCTTTGTAATCATCACACTGGACTCTACACCAGTTTGCATTATGGAGATTGTCATTCAGCGGTCCGCATGTCGCAGGGCATGCCCTGCCGAGCTCTCCGAGCACCAGTTGAGAGGATCACGCCTTGGAATTTGATCGCTGGATAAGTTAACCTTAGGCAATGTCTAGTCCTACAAATATGGAGAATAAGGCTGAGGTTGCACGTACTCTCCCGGAAACCGCAATACGTCGAGTCGAGGCACCTTGGCTCGTGCTCGGAGCGCTGCTTCTGTCGACAATAGTCGCTTCGGTTCAAAGTTATCGACAGGTCAACCAAGAATCACAGAACCGGTTTGACGCATTCGCCGAGCGCGCTAAAGCCGAAATCGCCACGCAGTTCCGGCAGATTGATGACGGCCTCGCCACGGCCGGTGCCATCATCGCAGCGTCACCGCAGATAGACAACGTGCGTTGGAATAAGTATCTCGACGCACGCGAGAAACGCTCCTCAACGCTGCCGGGTTTAGCGCGCATTGAGTACCGCGCGGCTGGAAATGCAACCATCGCGCGCCAAGACCGCTCACCGCCCCTTGCCCTAATTCGCGTCATACCAGACGTCACAATCGTCAGCGATGAGCTCGCCCGATCTACTTTGATTGACCAAGCCATGGTGGTCGCAAAGCGTTCGCAACGCATGGCGACGACGCCCATGCTGCCAGCGGCAAACGTTCAAGATGCGGCCGAATTTATTGCGGTGGTGAAACCTTTATTTCCCGCCTTCATTGATACCGTTGAGCCGCAAGGCTATCTAGTCGCATTTGTGCGACCCACAGATCTTCTTTCATTAGTGACCCGCAGCAATGATCAACGACTTGTGCTGGAGCTCACCGAAAACCAAGGAAATCTATCGCAAGCGGAACTAGATTCCCAAGCCAAAGACCAGACGAGTAGCTTCGTGGTGACACTTGCTATGGTCATCGGTCAGCGCGGCTGGAATTTGCGGGTCGAAAGTACACGCGCTTTAGAGGCGGAGCTCGTCAATCGAGCCCCACAGACGATTTTGATGATTGGCGTTATCGGCACCGCGCTACTAGCCGGTTTGGTCTGGCTGCTGACAAGACTGCGCGAGCAAGCGGCAGCCCTCGCTGAAAGCATGACGTTGAAATTGCGCGACCAAGTTAAGTTTACCGATGACCTCATCGAACTGAACCCAAATCCGATTTATAGAAAGGACGCTCAAGGTCGGTTTGTGGTCGTAAATCGGGCGTGGGAACAGCTGAACCGGCGGCGGCGCAACGACGTAATTGGCAAGACCAACGCGGAACTGACAAACCCCACCGGTACGCCGTGGCTGCCACTCCCGGAAGATGACGTACTTGATTCGCCCTCGGGGTTCGAGGTACGTGAAGCGTTTGTGACCACCGCGACTGGTGAACAGGTTCCCACCATCCTTGCGCGGCAGGTGGTACGTCGAGCGGACGGCACAGTTGACGGCATCATCGGCACAGTAACTGATGTCACGCAAATCAAGTTGCTAGAACGCGAATTAGCCCTACAACGCGAGCAGCTAGATTTGGTGATAAGGTCATCGCAGCAAGGCATATTGGACGTCGAACTGCGTGAGCGCGGAAAAGCATACTACTCGGAACGTTTCCGCGAGATTCTCGGGTTCGAACCCAATAAATTCCCATCGAACTTTAGTTGGGACAAATGGGTACACCCGGAGGACATCCCCAAGTTCCGCGTGCAGCTGGCGCAGCATCTAAAGGGCAAAACGCCGTTCTTTGATGTTGAATGCCGCGCGCTACGGGCGCAGGGTGGGCACATGTGGTTACGTGTTCGAGGAATCGCACAATATGATGAAGGCGGCCACGCGACGCGGTTCATTGGCTCAATCGTCGACGTCACAGAGCGCCGCGAAGCCGAAGAACAACTCATTGAGGCCAATGTGCGCGTCACAGAGGCCGCGCGCGCAAAAGAGTCTTTCCTCGCAACGATGAGCCACGAAATACGCACACCGATGAATGGTGTACTTGGTATGGCGGGCCTCTTGGCGGATACCCCGCTTAACGACGAGCAGCGCGACTACATTCGCCTGATTCGTGCATCGGGCGACACCCTTTTACGCTTAATTGATGACGTGCTCGATTTTTCAAAAATCGAGTCGGGAAGAATGACGCTTGAGGCGGTCAGCGTTGAGCTCGCCAGCGTAGTTGAGGAAGCCTTCGAATTGGTCGCCGAAAAGGCTCGCGAGAAAAAAATTGCGTTGGTTTACGACCTGCGTGATGACACTCCTTTTTATATTATGGGTGACGCCACACGACTCAGGCAGATACTGCTTAACTTGTTGTCCAACGCCATTAAGTTCACCGATACAGGCGAAATCTCATTGCGTATGCGATGCGAATCACTGCCAGATGAACGAATCAAATTATTTGCGAGCGTGAGCGATACCGGAATCGGCATCCCAGCGGACCGTGTCAACAAATTGTTTGAGGCGTTCACCCAAGTGGATGCGTCAACCACAAGGAAGTACGGTGGCACTGGCTTAGGCCTCGCAATCGTAAGACGCTTGGTAACGATGATGGGCGGCGAGGTCGCCATTGACAGCATCGAAGGAAAAGGCTCTACGTTCCGCTTCAGCATTGTGACGCAACGCGCTCGCGGCCCAATGCGTCCCCATATGCAACGTGACCTACCGGAGTTTTTCGGCAAACGAATACTACTCGTTGACGACGTCATCGTAAGGCGCAACTCAGTGGCCTATCGGTATCAACGGTGGGGCTTCCAAGTTGTTGAAGCAACGGCAAATGATGCATTGTCCCAAATGCTAAATTCTGGCGCCGAAGCAATTGACATCTTGATCACGGACAGCGTTTCCGAATTGAGTGGTGCTACCGCACTCGGCGAAACTGTGTCCGTGAAAAATGAATCCCGACGGGCAGAAGGTAAGCCGCCCATTGTGGTGATCCTAATGTCTAGCATTTCGCGCGCGGAGCTTTCGCTAGATCGTTCACTACGCCTGATGCCCCACCAGATGTTCGTCATGCGCCCGGCTGGGGCCGTCCGTATGTTTGACGTTCTCGCGCAGGCCGCAAGCGGCGTCATTAAGAATGATGTTGCAACACGACCTTTCTTAAGCGAACCCGTCTACGACACTGAATTTGCGAAGTTGACTAGACAACCACAGAGCCCTTTGGTAGCAACATTGCTCACAGAATCCAGCAGTTTGCATGCTACGCTCGGCGTTCAAAGCCTCAACATCCTTGTCGCGGAAGACAATGAGATCAACCAGCGAGTCATCGAGGGAATGTTGCGCAGGTTAGGCCACCGGGTCAGCATCGTTGCGGATGGTGAAAGTGCCGTGAGTGCCGCTGAGCATCTGTCAAGGGCTGAGGGGCCCCCACTCGACATCATCTTGATGGACATCCACATGCCCGTTCTCGATGGGACAGGCGCGATGCGAGAGCTTAAGCGCCGCTTCGCCAGCCGGACGCCAGGCGAAGCTCTGCCTTGCGTGCCCATTGTTGCCATGACGGCACACGCGCTAGCAGGGGACCGTGAGTACTATTTGAACGCGGGCCTCGACGACTACATTTCCAAACCGATCCGGCGCGACGATCTTTTGGCGCTCCTCAAACGCTGTGTCCCGCATAAATTCAAAGATGGAAAAACCAAACCTGAAGATGCTGCTGCACCACCCAAAGCCGAATCGCCGACTTCGACGACCAGCTTGATCACTGAAGCTGGACCAGTTGCGAGGCTTGGCACCGACCTTAGCGGACTAGCGATTCTAGATTTTGAGCAGCTTGACGACCTGCGCGGATTACCCGCCGAGAGCAACGGTAGCGCAGCGGAACAAACACTAATTGCCCTGTTCCAAGAAAAATCTCAGGAACGTCTTGGTAAGATGGCATCGTGTCTTGTCGACTCGAATTGGCTGCTGCTTGGCGACTTATCCCACAGCCTCCGTGGCGCTTCCGCAAGCATCGGCTTTCCGCGCGTCTCGGCGGCGTGCAAGACCCTTGAGTTAGCCGCCCGGAGACTTTCACCCAAAACCGGTGTGCCGCCGACAGTATCCTCCGGCCCGTTGCCCACGCAAGGGCAGATGGGCGAGCTCTACGAAGACATCAATCGTTACTTCTACGAGGCGGATATTGCCTTAAACAAATGGCTCTCAAACACGACGGCCAACTAATCGGCGGCGACCCTCTACAGCTCTACCTACTTCGCTGATGGGGCCGGGGCGGGGGCGGGGCTCGTGACCCGCTGTTTGGCATACGCCGTCCAAAGTCGGGCAACTTCTGTGCCACCCTCCGCACTCTTTACCATCGCCAGCGCATCCACTGCCTTAGCGCGCTCCCCCGCGATGGCGTAGGCAATACCCAAACGCAGCCGAGCGTCTTCAGGCCGCCTAATTCCCGTGCGCGAGATGCCCTGCTCCATCATCACAAGGCCCTTATCGCTCTCGCCGTTGTATACGTAATTAAGTCCTGCGTTGAACAAACCTGGGCCCTCTTTTGACTTGGCGGCTTCTGCCGAGCTGCGCACCATATTTTTAATATCATCGGCCGCGTCCCGCTCAACTAAATCACGAAACTGCTTGTGTTCGGCGGTACTGAGCACACCGGTTTTAATGCCCGCTTCCATCACTTTCGCCGCTTCGATCGGGAATCCCGCCTGTTTCGCCGATTGCGCAACAAACATGTATTGGCTCGCAGTCAGTGGTTGCCCCAGCGTCATCTTGAGCCGAAAAATATCTGTCATGTAGCGATCATTGATCGCTGGGTTGCGCGCAACCCGGGAGATATAGTCTAGCCAGTAATCATTGGTAGGGTAGCTCATTACCAGCCGCTCTAACACGCCGACATAAGCGGTGTCGTCGTTTGCACGAAGCGCGATCGTTCCAGCCAGCCGAAGCAACTCTTGGCTTGTTATCTTCCCCACCTTCTCGTCGTCCGCAATTGCGGCGTTGGCTTCCTTGGTCGCTCCCGGCAAGTCGTCGCCTAACACGAGCGCTTGAATCATCAGCATTCGCGTCTGCGGCGCAGCACCGCCGCTTTCGATGGCGCGTTTTGCCCAAACCGCAGAGGTTTTGTAATCTTTGAGCAAATAATAGGCTGAGGTTATTGCCTCGGAAAACTGGGTTCGCTCCGCAGGGGTAAGCCGACCGCTGTCCAGCGCAATTTGGAACGACTTGGCGGCCGTGGCGTGTTCCGAGATCGCTGCTGCTGCGGGCCCCCGCAAACGCTCAAGAATATAAATTTCATATGGGGTCTTGGCCGATATCTTGTCAGCCTCTGCAAGCTTTGCCAACGCCTCTTTGAATTGTTTTGCATTGATCAAGTCTTGCGCTGCCTTTAATTCCTTTGCCACTGCAGGACGCAGCGTCTCTGCCGGCTTCGCTGCCTCCGCCGGAGCTTGCGCATGAACGCCCGCGCGGAAAAGCACGAGGGAAATGAACAACGCGACCGCCAGCGCGATTGTGAGCGTTGGTGTTTTCAAACCGTGGAAGGAGCGTTTTTTCGCATTCATAAATAAATAGGCAAGGATGGTTGACATTGGTTCACATTATCTTTCGGTTTCATCCTAATTTCGCGCTGCCATTGTAAATGTTACGACAGATCGGAATATGCCCGCTCGCAGGCATAACCGCTTAGGCGTAGCATTCGTTGCTAGTCACCGCATGAAACCCAGAAGACGATTATTTTTCATAAGCAAATATGGATGTAAACCAGATTATCGATGACCCCGAAGATCCGAAGCACACGCCCGCTGAACGGCAGGCCGCAGCGGCGCGCAGTACGTGGGTCAGTGTGGGCGTAAATATCCTGCTCACCACTACACAAATTTGGGTTGGCATCGCCGCCAAATCTCAGGCATTGGTGGCCGACGGCATTCACTCGGCATCCGACCTTGTTGCGGACTTTGTGGTGTTACTGGCGAATCGTCATAGTCAGAAGGATGCCGATGATGACCACCCTTACGGGCACCAACGTTTTGAGACCGCGGCGTCGTTAGTGCTTGGACTGTTGCTGCTAGGCGTTGGCGTTGGCATGTTTTGGTCTGCCGTTCGAAAGTTGGAAGATCCAGACAGCGTGCAGCAAGTACATGTAATTGCCTTGTGGGTCGCGATCGGTGCACTGATCGCGAAAGAAACCCTGTTCCGTTACATGCTCCGAATCGCCAAACAGGTTAAATCCACTATGTTAGTCGCCAACGCGTGGCATGCTCGATCAGACGCCGCCTCATCACTTGTCGTGAGCATCGGTATCGTCGGCAACCTCGCTGGCTTTCCCATCCTAGACCCCATTGCTGCGTTGATCGTTGGTTTCATGGTGGCGAAGATGGGCTGGACGTTCGGCTGGAACGCGCTGCATGACCTGATGGATAGAGCGGTCGATGAACAAGAAGTCGAAGCAATCCGTCGAACACTTGTCGAGACTCCCGGCGTGATTAATGTACACGACGTTCGTACGCGGAAGATGGGGGACATGATTGTGGTGGACGCACATCTTGAAGTTGACGCCACCATCACCGTCGAGGCTGGACATGATATCGCCGTGCTTGCGCGTGACCGGGTTCTTGCTCGTCACCGCGTACTCAACCTGATGACACACCTTGACCCGTGGCACCGTCCCGATCGCGACCACAGCTCCCCGTCCGCCTAGTTGCCTCGCCATTGGAGTAATTTGTCTGCGCCAAGCAACGTGGCAAGCCCCATCGCCGCCAAGATAGCGGCAGCAATGCTGTGAACTAACTTCATCGGAATCTTCGCCGCAAATTTGTTGCCAATAAACACTGCCGGCACATCAGCAATCAGCATACCTAGTGTGGTTCCAGCGATCACCAAAAGCGGTGCTGCGTAGTGCGCGGCGAGCGCAACAGTGGCTAGCTGCGTTTTATCGCCCATTTCCGCAAGAAAAAACGTGACAAATGTCGCGCCAAACACACCCAGACGCGGCGCGACCCGCGTCTCTTTATCTTCAATTTTGTCGGGAATCAGCGTCCACGCGGCCATCGCGAGAAATGACAGTCCGAGCGCCCAGCGCATAATGTCGGGGCTGACCACCGAGGTAATCCACGCACCCAGCGCACCGGCGAGGCCGTGGTTAATCAGCGTCGCCGCAAGGATGCCTAGAATAATCGGAACGGGTTTCTTGAACCGCGCCGCGAGAATAAATGCGAGCAGCTGTGTTTTGTCGCCAATTTCGGCCAGTGCTACAACGCCGGTTGAAACGAGCAGAGATTCCATCAAGCAACCTTAGCCGGTGAATGACAAATGACCACATGTTCCCCACCAGCATGATGGATACATGTAGCCAAAAGTCTCGCTAAGCAATTGCCGCTTGCACCATAGCACTAAATGTTTAAGCGCCAAGTCTGTTGATGCAAACCACCCGCTGGGGGGCGAAGCTACTCCCTGATGACACAGGAAGTATAACCCGCAGGGGGAATACTCAACGCTGAAGTCTTGTGCGAGCATCCCGGCGAAGTGCGCTAAGTAACGCGCTTTCGCAGCCATAACCAAAAATCTTTTCGAAGCATGGCAGAAGAAAAACGCCCGCACGAGGGGAAAGCGGAAACTGGTTAAGTTTCGCCTTCAGCAAATTGCCGAACGCGGGGACTTGTTCACAAAGCGCTGCATGCGATTTGTCACACGGGGATTGTTCACAAATCGCTGCATGCGATTTGTGCATTCCTCGCCGCTCGATGGCGGCTCACAACCGTTCGCAACGCGAACGTCCAATGAAGTCCACTGGACTTAACTTAGTCGAACCCGGCGACATTTTCTCCCACGTAACAACATCAAAAAACAAAAACGCCCACAAAAGGTGGGCGTCGTTGTTTATGGCGTCCCCAGCGAGATTCGAACTCGCGTTACCGCCGTGAAAGGGCGATGTCCTAGGCCTCTAGACGATGGGGACAGAATCGTCATACTACGGTGCTGCGAATTCTGTGGTGGAGATAAGCAGGATCGAACTGCTGACCTCTTGCATGCCATGCAAGCGCTCTCCCAGCTGAGCTATACCCCCCACTTGGAAAGTGCGCAATTATAGCCGGAAGAACACTCGCTTGCAAAGCCCCGAATAACAACGGGAGTCAAGCTGGCGGAGCGCCAACCAGCCCGAGTCGAGCGATGACTTCCTCTCGTCCGAGTACCTCAATTACCGCGTCAACGCCAGGCGTCTGGGTCTGCCCCGTCAACAACACCCGCAACGGCATCATCAGCTGCGGCATTTTCAAGCCGAACTGAGCAACCTCCGCTTTGATCGCCGCGCTGATTTCGGGTTTTGACCAACCTACCACGGCAAGTTTCCCCGCGAGCGCGGTCACGGCAGGTTTCGCCGCCTCAGACAAATGCTGGGCGAGCAACTCCGCGTCAACATGAGGACGGACGTAGAAATAGTGGGCTTGGGCGGCCATTTCGACGAGTGTCGGCGCGCGCTCTCGTAGCAACTCCGCGACTTGGGCCACATTTGGGCCCGCCGCAAGATCGAGGCCGCCGCCAATAATGAAGGGGCGGAGCAGCGCGCCGAGCGATTCGCGGTCAATTTTCTTAATGTATTCGTGGTTCAACCAATTCAGTTTCTCGGTATTGAATTGCGCGGCGGAGGGCGTGATGTGGTCAAGGTCAAACCACTTACAAAACTGCTCCATGCTAAATACTTCGTCATCTCCGTGCGACCACCCGAGTCGGGCCAGATAGTTGACCACTGCGTCGCGGACGTAACCATTGGCAGGGTATTCCATTACCGAAACAGCACCGTGACGTTTAGAAAGTTTCTGGCCATCGTCACCGAGAATCATCGAAAGGTGGGCATAAACAGGAATCTCGGCGCCGAGAGCATGGAGAATGTTGATCTGACGTGGCGTGTTATTGACGTGATCGTCGCCGCGTATCACGTGGGTAATTTTCATGTCCCAGTCGTCCACACAAACACAAAAATTGTAGGTGGGCGTGCCGTCAGAGCGCGCGATGATAAGGTCATCGAGCTCTGAATTCACAATCTCTATTCGGCCCTTCACCGCGTCTTCCCAAACGACGACACCTGTGACCGGGTTGCGGAAACGTACCACCGGCGCGGCACCAGCCGGGATCGGTGGAAGCGTCTTGCCAGGCTCGGGGCGCCAGGTCCCGTCGTAACGCGGCTTGTCGCCACGCGCACGCTGTGCCTCACGCAGCTGATCAAGTTCAGCGGCAGGCATATAGCAGTGATACGCAGTGCCGCCCGCTAACATCGCGCCGATGGCTTCTTTGTATCGTGGCATCCGACGCATCTGGTAGAACGGCCCCTCATCCGGTGCCAGTCCAAGCCAATGCATGCCATCGAGAATGGCCTGCACCGCCTCCGGTGTGGAGCGCTCTACATCGGTGTCCTCAACACGCAAGATGAACGTGCCACCGTGGCGACGCGCAAACGCCCACGCATACAGCGCAGTGCGGGCGCCGCCGATGTGGAGATCGCCGGTCGGGCTGGGAGCAAAACGGGAACGAACTATCATTAGGGATGCTTTATCGGAAAAGTCGCGGAGACCTGCAATCGGCGCAACCGACGCAATCGACGCACGCAGCCAGCAAAAATTACATCTTGGGAAGCGTCACGCCCTTTTGGCCTTGATACTTTCCGCCTCGATCTTTATATGAAGTCTCACAGACTTCGTCACTTTCGAAAAACACCACCTGCGCGACGCCCTCGTTCGCGTAGATTTTGGCGGGCAGCGGTGTTGTGTTTGAAAACTCCAGCGTGACGTAACCCTCCCACTCCGGCTCGAATGGTGTGACATTCACAATGATGCCGCACCTCGCGTAGGTCGACTTGCCTAAACACACCGTCAACACGTTGCGTGGAATGCGGAAGTACTCCACGGTACGGGCCAGTGCAAATGAGTTCGGCGGGATAATACAAAAATCCGCGTTGATATCGACGAATGAATTCGGGTCGAAATTTTTTGGGTCGACGATCGTGGAGTTCAAGTTGGTAAACAGCTTGAATTCACTGGAGCATCGAATGTCATAGCCATAACTCGATGTGCCGTAGCTGACAATTCGTTTACCGTTTGCCTCGCGAACTTGTCCCGCTTCGAACGGCTCGATCATGCCGTGAGCTTCTGCCATCCGCCGAATCCATTTGTCGCTTTTAATGCTCATCGCGTGTTGTCTTTCGTCTCAATCATGTGTGAATCTTTCATCATTTTAGCAAACGCGGGTGCTACGTCATTCCGATGTACCGCACAAGCTCAACGTCTGCACCCGCGTCACGGATTGGCACCAGCCGCTGGTAGTCGACAGAATCATGCCAACGACGCGCGGCGTCATCATCAACGAAACGGAGCACAACGACCAGTAGGCTGCCTGAGCTTAAATGCGTAACATGACCGCCCACTCGCTGTCCACGAAGCATGATTTCGCCGCCATACGCAGAAATGGTCGCGCCGACTTCGTCAACGTAGCGATTCCAAATTTCCACATTCGTGACACAGATCGTGCCAACGTAGTACGCCGCCATGCTTAATCCTCATACGGTGGATCGGGCCGATCCGCGTAGTAGTGGATCGCCCGCTGAAGCCGGACGATGCGATCACTCCCGGGAAACTTCGCGATGTGATTGAGCAGTAACTGTGTAGAGCGACGGTGTTCGCCCATGTTGTAAAGCGCCAACGCCAAAAAGACATCAAACTCTGCCGCCTCAGGAAACTCAACGCTACCCCGCTCTAAGATGCGCACCGCATCCGCATATTGCTCAACACATCGATAGGCGCTGCCAAGGCCCAACAAGGCGCCGCATCGATCCGGCCCAGAAAGTCCAAGCTCTAACGCCCGTTCGTAAAAAGGAATCGCGTCGGCCTCCAACCCCTGCGGATCAAAGGTGCAGGCGATCTCGTAATTGAGCTTCGGCTCGACCGGCGCAACCTTTAGCAGATCGAGCAAAACCGCCAACGCAGCCGTATGCTGGCCAGCTGTGCGTAGCGCCACAGCACGTTCAATATCTGCCGCGATATCAGCCACAATACGTCACGTGTTTTGAATCACAATTTTCGGAAAAATCGCTGACCGGTCCTGTGACTGTTTGGCGATCTTTGCTGCACATTTGCGTGCGATAGATTTGTAGATGAGTGATGCCGGCCCATCTGGGTCCGACACGACCGTCGGCTTTCCGCTGTCAGCCATCTCGCGAATCTTAATATCAAGCGGCAACGATCCCAATAACTCGACGTTGTAGTCCGACGCCATTCGTCCGCCGCCGCCCTCGCCAAAAATATGCTCGATGTGTCCACAGTTGGAACACGTGTGCGTTGCCATATTTTCAACGATGCCAATAATTGGCACGCCGACCTTCTCAAACATCTTCAAGCCCTTGCGCGCGTCAAGCAGCGCGATGTCTTGGGGAGTGGTGACGATCACCGCACCCGTGACCGGCACTTTCTGCGCCAACGTGAGCTGGATGTCTCCGGTGCCTGGTGGTAAATCAATCACCAAATAATCAAGATTGTTCCAGCGTGTTTCGTTTAACAGTTGTTCAAGCGCCTGCGTGACCATTGGCCCGCGCCACACCATCGGTGTCTCGGGGTCAATGAGGAAACCAACACTCATTGCTTGAATGCCGTGGCCCTCCATTGCCTCCATCGTCTTACCGTCTTTTGACTGTGGGCGGCCTGTAATCCCGAGCATCGTCGGCTGCGATGGACCGTAGATATCGGCATCGAGTATGCCAACAACAGCACCCTCGGCCGCCAGCGCCAACGCGAGATTTACTGCAGTCGTGGATTTGCCAACCCCACCCTTACCAGACGCCACCGCAATGATGTTCTTGATATTTGGGTTGAGCTTTACCCCACGCTGCGCACTATGCGACACGATGCGCGAATAGACATTCGCCGCAACGTGTTCGACACCTGCGATCTTCATCAGCCGGTCTACAACCTGCTTGCGGATAGCTTCAGTCACACTTTTGCATGGATACCCGAGCGCAATCTCGAGCGTAATCTTGCGAGCGTCAATAACAATGTTTTTGGCGGCCTTGCGTTCAACATAGTTTTGATCGGTTACCGGGTCGATTAATTCGCGCAGTGC
>JACMOJ010000042.1 GCA_014378085.1 Burkholderiales bacterium
GATCGACAAGTGGTACGCCAGCCTCGATGTGATCGAGGTTTTGTTTGATGCCAAAAGCCATGACGCAGCCGACGCCTTCGCCAACATTAATACGGTCGACGAACTCAAATTGCTGGAGCCAGATTCGTCCGGCGCCCCGCGCTAATCACCCAACGTCGGGCGAAACATGCGTAATCGTTATGTTCGTAACCAATTCCGACCGTCATTGCCCCGACGCGCGATTGTCTGGTTTCCCCAGTTGGAAGTTGCAGAGAGTTTGCTGCGATTGCAGCGGTATCGGCTCGAGCATGATCCGCTCGGCGCGAAGATTGCACCTCACCTCGCCGTGGTGTTTCCGTTTCACGCGAATCTGACGGTTCCACAATTGGTTAGCCACATCAAACGGTCACCCGCCGGCTGGCCGGTGCTACCCGTCACCTTTCGCGGCGTCGAAAGTGTTGCCAGTGCACGCGGTTTATTCACCTTGTTGATGTGTGACTTGCGAAATGAAGCAGTGACGGAACTACACGACCGCTTGTATCGCGGCGTGTTAGCGGGATTCTTGCGCGACGACATTGAGTACCGCCCCCACATTACGCTCGCACAAAGCAATACTAGTGCGGCATTCGATGCGGCACTTGCCGACGCTGAACTTCGATTTCGTGACACCTACCGCGCCACAATGCGTGATTTGACCATCGTCACCCATGCGCCGGACGGTACAATCACAATTGATGAAACAATCGCGTTATCCCGAGAATAAGACATGAGCCCCAACACCCCTTTGACCCCGCAGCTGACGCCGCAACTGACGCCGCAGCTGACTATTGCCCAAGCTTCCTGCGCAGACGACTATGACCCCAACGCCATGCCGGTGGACAAGGCCCGGGCGTTTATCCATACTTTTCTCACGCCGATTACCGGCATCGCAAAACTACCGATTCGTTCAGCCCTCGGGCGGGTATTGGCCGAAGACATCATCTCGCCGGTCAACGTGCCGTCGCACCGTAATTCCGCCATGGACGGCTGGGCGGTTTGTTTTGCCGATGTCAGTGGCAGCGCGGCCCCACTCGCCGAGGTTGGTGCCAGTTTTGCGGGCAAGCCTTTTGAGGGCAAGCTTGCGACTGGCCAATGTATTCGTATCTTTACCGGCGGGGTGGTGCCGGCCGAGTGTGACACCGTCATCATGCAAGAACGTGCCGAGGCAAATGGCAAGTCGATCACCTTTGCCGACGGTGCCAAACAAGGGCAAAACGTACGAGAAGCGGGAGAGGACCTCAAACAAGGCGCTGTCGCACTGAACAAAGGCCGCATCGTCCGCCCCGCAGAGCTTGGCCTGATTGCCTCACTGGGCATCAGCGAAGTGGCGGTGGTGCGACCGCTGCGCGTGGCGTTCTTTTCGACCGGCGATGAGTTGGTCTCAATCGGCTCGCCGCTCGGTGCAGGCGAGATTTATGACTCCAACCGGTACACGTTGTTTGGCATGCTCGCCAAGATGGGGGTCGACGCCATCGACATGGGCGTCATTCGCGACAACCCGGAAATTTTAGAACGCGCATTTCGTGATGCCGCCAGCATCGCTGATGTAGTCATCACCTCCGGCGGTGTCTCGGTAGGCGAAGCGGATTTTGTCAAAACGCTGCTCGGCAAACTGGGCGAAGTGGTGTTCTGGAAAATCGCGATGAAGCCGGGCCGACCACTCGCCTACGGCAAGATTCAGAACGCCCACTTCTTTGGCCTCCCCGGCAATCCGGTCAGCGTAATGGTGACGTTTTATCAATTTGTGCGCGATGCCTTGCTGACACTGCAAGGTGTCTCTCCGCTGCCGGTACAGCCGCTATTAAAGGCGGTGTGCACGTCTGCCATCAAGAAGGCACCTGGGCGCACCGAATTTCAGCGCGGTGTGCTGTATCTTGAAGATGGACATTGGAAAGTCCGCACCACTGGTGAACAAGGCAGCGGAATTCTGAAATCAATGTCAGACGCGAACTGCTTCATCATGCTGCATGACCACGTCGGCAACGTTGAGGCGGGTGCAACGGTGGATGTACAAATTCTTGAAGGAGTGATTTAGTGGAACGACGCGATTTCGTTAAGATTTGTGCCGTCGGTGGCAGCGGGGTTGCTAACTGTGCATTGAGTTTTCCAGCACACGCGGACCCCAAGACGCCATCTTTTGCCGGTAACGCATTAACGGTGAAAAAAACTGGCGTTGTTCTTAAGGCCAAAACGTACGCCCGCGCGAAGCTAGTTGACCAAGATGGTCGTGCGATCAAGGCAGCGTCATTAAAACGCAACCACAATTACATTTTTAACTACCCGTTTGAATCGACGCCCTGTTTCCTGCTGAGTTTGGACAAGGAAGTAAAAAGTCAAACCGAGCTGGTCACCGAGCGCGGCGAAAGTTACGCGTGGCCGGGTGGTGTCGGCCCGCGCAAAAATCTCGTGGCATATTCGGCAATCTGTGCGCACAAACTCGCCTACCCTTCGTCGCAGGTCAGCTTCATCAGCTTTCGCGACAAACCTTCTCCCTTGAGCCCCACCGGAAAGGTCATCGGTTGTTGTGCAGACAAAAGTGCCTACGACCCTTTTGCTGGCGCAAAGGTACTGGGTGGGCCCGCCCCGCAACCGCTGGCGGCAATTCTCCTCGAGCACGATGCGAAGACCGACGAAATCTTCGCCACAGGTACCATCGGCGGCGAAAAGTTTGAAGAGTTTTTCGCAAAATACGAATTCAAACTGTCCTTGGAGCGCGGCGGCAGCAAGGCCAAAGAGCCCGTCACGGTAAGTGCGGTGTTACGCGACCTATCGGCCCACTCGACCCAAACCGCGCAGTGCTGATTCGCAGAGGCTAGGCTTGATTCCGTGGATCACCCGTGGCGCTCGATTTCCCAGCCCGAATACCGCGCTAGTAGATCCAGACGGCCTGCTATGTGCCGGAGGAGATCTACAACCCGCGACCATCGTCTCGGCCTATTCGCAAGGCATCTTCCCGTGGTTTTCAGACGGGCAACCGATACTGTGGTGGACACCCGATCCGCGTATGGTGTTGTTCCCGGACGAATTCAAACTGTCGCGTTCGTTGGCAAAAACAATACGCCAGCAAAAATTTGAGGTCACATTCGACGTCGCCTTTCGAAGCGTAATCGAACACTGCGCGGCACCCCGCGAGCCGGGCGGTGGCACATGGATTGTCAAAGAAATTCAAGACGCCTATACCCTGTTGCACAAACAGGGAGTGGCGCATTCTGTGGAAAGCTGGTTGGGTGATCAACTGGTGGGCGGCCTGTACGGTGTGGCAATCGGCAACGTGTTCTTCGGCGAATCGATGTTCACCCGCGAAACGGACGCCTCTAAAGTAGCGTTTGCCACGTTAGTCGAAAAGTTAACTGACGACGGCTTTCACCTCATCGATTGTCAACAGCAAACGCGCCACCTCGCCAGTTTTGGCGCCCGTCCGATTTCTCGCGCAGAGTTCTTGCAACGGCTCGGTGAGTTGATAAACTCAGCAGCACCAGACGATTTTCCGTCTGCCTGGGCACCCCGTTCAGCGTGAACACCTCGTTTGGTTTGAATACCTTGTTTGGATTGAAACCCTATCTCGTCACAGGCTAATGTCGAAACTCAACGACCTTCCGTTCGCAAATCTGCAGTTCTATGCAACGGCACCTTACCCGTGCAGCTATCTGCCGGGTCGGCTCGCCCGATCGCAGGTGGCGACACCCAGCTATCTGATTGACACCAACGCCTACAGCACACTGGTATCAGCGGGGTTTCGTCGCAGTGGTGCGTTTACCTACCGGCCGTTTTGTGACCATTGCCGCGCTTGTGTGCCGGTGCGGGTGTTGGCTGATGTTTTCGCGCCGAACCGCAGCCAGCGACGCGTGTCGCGCCAGCTCGACCAGTTGACCGTACGCGTGACCGATCTGCGTTTCTCGCACGAACATTACGCGCTGTATCGGCGCTACCAATCGATGCGCCATCAAGGCGGCGGGATGGATCACGATTCGCGCGAGCAATATTCCCATTTTTTGTTGCAAAGTAACGTCGCCAGCAAACTGGTGGAATTCCGCGAACATGGCACGCTGAAGATGATATCCATCGTCGATGAGCTGGTCGATGGCCTGTCATCGGTGTATACCTTCTACGAACCGGCTGATGACCGCCGCAGCTACGGCACCTTCAGCATTTTGTGGCAGCTCGCAGAAGCCAAGCGGCGTGGGTTGCCATATGTCTATTTGGGCTATTGGATTCACGAAAGCCGCAAGATGAACTACAAGGCCAACTTCCAGCCCATCGAAGGTCTCGACAAAGGCGTTTGGGGCCCGCTTTAACCGGATTGAGCTGTCGGTAAGCCACGCGGTCGATTAAAATCTTTGTTGTTCACTACAGATGCCAAGGCGCTCCCGTGTTGTATTCCATTGCGCGCAGCGCACTATTCAAACTCGATCCAGAACTTGCGCACGATGTTGCGCTAAAAGGTCTCAAAAAACTCGAAAGTTGCCATCTGGCGGGCGTTTTGGGCAAGAAAGTGCTGAAACCGCGCTCCCTGCTTGGACTTTCATTTGATAACGCGGTCGGACTCGCCGCGGGCTTGGACAAAAATGGTGAGTACATTGACGCCTTGGCGGCACTCGGTTTCGGCTTTATTGAGGTTGGCACCGTCACCCCACGCCCGCAGCAGGGCAACCCGAAGCCGCGTATGTTTCGGTTACCCGAGCGTGATGCGTTGATCAATCGGCTGGGGTTCAACAACAAGGGGCTCGACGCGTTTTTGGTGAATGTTGCCAGCGCCAAATACAAGGGTGTGCTGGGACTCAATATTGGCAAAAATTTCGACACGCCGAATGACACCGCGGTTGATGACTATGTAACTTGTTTGCGGGGCGTGTTTCCCCACGCAAGTTATGTCACCGTCAATATTTCCTCACCGAACACAAAGGGTTTGCGCGACCTGCAAGCCTCTGCGCAACTGGAAAAATTATTGTCGTCGTTAAAGAATGAACAAAAGAAGCTCACCAAGCAGCATAAGCGCAGCGTGCCGTTGCTGCTCAAGATCGCGCCAGATCTAGACCTCACCGCGATTCGCGATATCGCTGCACTATTGTTGCAATACGGCTTCGAAGGCGCGATTGCCACCAACACTACTATTTCGCGCGATGCAGTGATGGGCGTAAAAAACGCGACCGAGGCGGGCGGGTTATCGGGTCGTCCGGTCTTTTCACCATCGACGGAAGTGCTGCGCGAATTGGTTAAACACCTCAAGGGCAACATCCCGGTGATTGGTGTCGGCGGCATCATGTCGGCCAATGACGCGCAGCAGAAAATGAACGCCGGTGCGTCGCTCGTGCAAATCTACACCGGCTTCATCTACAAGGGACCGCAGTTGATTGCCGATTGCGCCAAACAACTCGGATAGATCGGATGATGGACGTTTCCTCCCTCGCGGTGCAGATCGACGCGATTTTGCCGCAGACACAATGCACCAAGTGTGGCTACCAAGGATGTCAGCCCTACGCCGAGGCCATTGCGTCCAATGATGCGCCAATCAATCGTTGCCCGCCGGGAGGGGACACCGGTATTGCGGCGCTTGCCGCGTTACTGAATTCCGCAATTCTGCCGCTTGATACGTCGTGCGGCGTCACCACACCCCACCGCGTTGCCATCATCAATGAAGATACGTGTATCGGCTGTGCGAAGTGTTTGAAGCCATGCCCCACCGACGCGATTATTGGCGCAAACAAACTCATGCACAGCATACTGCCGCAGTTTTGTACCGCCTGTGAGTTATGCATCCCGGCGTGTCCTGTCGATTGCATCACGATGGTTGCGGATACGAAATATCCGGCGATGTTTGCTGCCGACATTGCCAGAGTGCGCTTTCATTTTCACAACTTCCGCTTAACACGCGATGACGATGAACGCAGCGCCCTGCTGGCCGCACGCGAGCGGGCGGCCTTGATACAAGGTAACCATAATGGCTGAGGCCTATGTCATGAAAGCCGATGCGCGACATGAATTCTTCCGCCGCATGCAAGAAATCAATCCCCACCCAAAATCGGATCTTCAATATTCAACCCCATTCGAGTTGCTGATCGCGGTCATTTTGTCCGCACAGGCGACCGACAAAAGTGTCAATATCGCCACCGCAAAATTGTTTCCCGTTGCGAACACGCCCGCCCAGGTTTTGAAGCTCGGCGCAAAGAAATTGACTGTCTACATTCAAACCATTGGGCTGTTCCGCAGTAAGGCCAAAAACGTGATGGCAACTTGCGCCATCCTGTTGGAGCAGCACGGCGGGGAGGTACCTTCTTCACGCGAAGCGCTGGAAGCGCTGCCTGGTGTGGGTCGTAAGACCGCCAACGTGGTGCTGAACATTGCCTTTGGCCAGCCCACCATGGCAGTGGATACGCATATTTTTCGCATCGGCAATCGTATGGGGATGGCGCCGGGCAAAGACGTATTGGCGGTCGAAGCCAAGCTACTCAAAGTCGTGCCGGATGCGTTCATGTTGCATGCGCATCATTGGTTGATCCTGCACGGTCGCTACACTTGCGTCGCGCGTAAGCCCAAGTGTGGATCCTGCGCGGTGTATGACATTTGTGGGTTCAGGAAAAAGGCGGACTATGTCGATTAAGCGTTTGACCGGAGACAGGCTTGTTTAATCCAACACGTGAACAAGTTCGCGATTTTTTCTTTGATGCCTGGCAGAAGTTCAGCGGCCGAGCGCCGTTAACCGCGCTTGAGGCAATGGCGCTTGAAATCATGACTGAACATGCCGAGTATCACGCGCTATTGTCGCAACGCGACCAATACGTTGACCGCGACTACCAACCCGAAAACGGCGATATCAATCCGTTCCTGCATATGTCGATGCATTTATCGATCCGCGAGCAAATCTCGATTGACCAGCCGGTGGGGGTACGCGCAGCACACCAACGACTCACAACTAGCCTGGGTGGGGTGATGGCGGCGGAACACGTAATGATGGACTGCTTGGGTGAAATGATCTGGCAGGCGCAACGACATCGCACGGCCCCCGACCCAACGCTCTACCTGAGTTGCCTCGCCAAGAAATAATAACGGCATATCGAGTGAGGCGGGTAGTTGACGAGCACAATCGACGAGCACAATCGACGAGCACAATCGACGAGCACAATCACTCGTTTGCACAATCGAATACGGAAATTCGGATAGCACCCATCGGAGCACCACCATGGCAAATTCCAAGACATCGACGAAAGCCGAAGCGAAATCAAAACACAAGACGGAAAAGAACGCAAAGCGGCGCGCTACCGATATCCGTTGGCTAGCAGACGTCGAAGAGCATGACTACCCGGCGGCCGAGTCGTACTTATCCATCATCTACCCAGATAGCCACGTTAGCGATCTCGTCGACCGCCTGCGGCTCACCGGAGTAATCGAATTTAAAGCCAAGGATATTTTTCGCGCGTCGGGATTATCGTTGCTCGGTGTCAGCAATTCGCACGTTGAGGCCGACCGCGAAAAAATTATAAAAGGTCTCAAGCTCTCGCCGCTGATGCTGGTTCGCGACGTCGCGAACGGCAAAGTTGTCATCGCGGATGGCTACCATCGTCTTTGTGCGATCTATGGATTTGCCGAGGACGCACTGATACCCTGCAAGATCGTCTAGTCACAAGTGGCGCCTGCTTCCGGCGCAAACAAGCGTCATCCAGGTGACCTCAACGGCAACAGGTTGGACCCTCAACGTCATTTGCCCGTCTGGTTATCAAAGAAACGGTGCTCGACCCAATGCAAGGTGACATTGGCGAACAGTAGTACCGCCGCAGCCAGTACCGCCATCAGCGGAAAATCGAGTCCGGCTAAAACACCGACAGCAGCAGTGCACCATATTGTTGCCGCAGTGTTCAACCCGCGGACAGTTGGACCTTCGTGCCAAATGACACCGGCGCAAATGAACCCCACGCCCGACACAACTTGGGCGGCAATCCGCGTTGCGCTCGAATCTTGCGTCACCAGCAGCCCCACCAGCACATAAGCAGCCGAGCCTAAGCAAACCAAGGCATTTGTATGCAGTCCGGCAGGCTGCTTGCGCCATTGTCGTTCGAAACCGATCGCGGCCCCTAACAACAGCGCAAGAATGAGGTCTAGGAGGCCGCGCGTGATTACAGGGGTGAAAATCGAATTGACGTCCATGTTCTTAAAGGTATGCCTCGATAAAATTGAGACGCTATGGCGCATGATAACCGTGTGCATAATTCTGCGCGACCAAGATCGCAGATGTCTGCCAGTGACACCAATACGGCGGCCCCCACCGCTTGATAAATCACGTTCTGCGTGCCTAAAAAAACCCGCTCACGAGCGGGTTTTTTGTGCGCGTCAGCTGCTTAGTACTTTACCTTCAGCGGCGATGGCTCTGCCGCAAAGTAGGCGGCTAAATCACGGATATCTTGTGGCGACAACGCTGCACTAAAGCCGGACATCAACGCATTCTTGCGCTTGCCGGATTTGTACTGGTTCAATGCTGCGGCCAAATAATCTGGGTGTTGGCCGGCTAGGATGGGATACTCAGGCAGCACGGGTTTTGCACCGCCCTCGCCATGGCAAGCCTTACAGATTTCCGACTTCTTCTTGCCTTCTTCAATATTGCCCTTCGCCACCGCCAAGACCGGTGCGCAAGCTAACAATAGTGCGATCAATAGTTTTGATTTCATGCCTTACTTTCCCGATGCGCCAGATCTTGCGTAATACGCGGCGATATCAACGACCTCTTTTTCGGTGAGGGCATATGCAAGCGCCTTCATGGTGGAGTTATAGCGCTCACCGCTGCGGTAACCACGTAGTGCGGCAACCAGGTATGCCTCGTTTTGGTTGCCGATCTTCGGCACGTTATAGACCTCAGGAAAAGCGGTCTTCGTACCGGCTATTCCGTGGCAGCCTGAACAAACGGCAACGGCCTTCTGGCGGCCTGCCGCCGGATCACCTTTTGCCGGTGCTGCGGGTGCTTGCGCAAAGGCACTCGACACAAATACGCCAAGGGCTAGGATCAGCGTGGTGTTAAATTTATTCATGAGTTCGACTGGTTTGTCGCGAAATTAAATCGAGAGATGGCAAAGCGCGAGGTGGCAAAGCGCGAGGTGACAAAGTAATAAGGGACGTTGGCAGGTAGTGATTCACCGTAGCAAAGGCACCATGACTGCTATGTCCAACGCGTGAAACTATAACATGCACCTGCCTCGCTGAGACTGTCAGCAGCCCGCCGCCGTGGGGAAAATCGCCACTTCCTCCTTCAATTTGATGTGCTGGTAGGTTCACTCCAGCTTGCCCATACCGCTTTGCCACCTGACGCCTGTTGTAACTTTTCCACCATCGCTTGGTGCGCGGCGAGATCATCGGGACTGGCGCGTAGTACCCGCAAATTGGCCGGCCTGACGAGAGCGGTGCCAAGCGACTTCTTATCCGAAGTATTGGTGCTTGCGTTTAGGCCGATATCCAAACTGTCTTGCCCACGCGTTAGCGCGAGATAAACCTGCGCAAGAAGCTGCGTATCCACCAGCGCGCTGTGAAAGGTACGGGCACTCCGGTCAATTTCGAAACGCTCACACAATGCGTCGAGGTTATTTTTTTTACCGGGAAACTGTTCGCGGGCCAACTTCCATGTATCGGTAATGACGCGAATCTCACCCGTATCCAAGTGCGGCCCATCAAACCGTGCGCGCCCTGCCCGCTTTAGCTCAGCGTTTAAAAAGCCGACGTCGAAGGCGGCATTGTGGATGACAATCTCCGCGCCCTCGATGAAGCGCAAAAAATCGTCAGCGATATCGGCAAAACGCGGCTTATCCGCAAGAAATTCGCGCGACAACCCGTGAATGTTTTGTGCGCCAATATCAATTTCACGCTCAGGATTGAGGTGGCATTGAAAATTGTCTTTAGTGAAGCGCCGCCCAATCATTTCGACACACGCAATCTCGATGATGCGGTGGTCTTGGGCCACTTCCAAGCCTGTCGTTTCAGTATCTAGAAAAATTAGCCGTGACATTTATTTTCCTATGCTTGCTATATCCGTTAGCCGGGCGACGCGCCGCTAGCAGCCGCTTCAACGCCGCGATTGGCCAGCACGTCGGCGCGTTCATTGCCCTCGTTACCCGCGTGGCCTTTAACCCAGCGAAACTCAATTTGGTGTTTTGCGACCAGCTCGTCTAACTGCCGCCAAAGATCGTCGTTCTTCACCGGCTTTTTATCGGCCGTCCGCCAGCCATTACGTTTCCAGCCATGAATCCACTCAGAGATGCCTTTTTGCACATACGATGAGTCGGTATAAACCACGACTTCACACTCGCGTGTGAGCAGCCGCAACGCCTCGATCACACCGCGCAGTTCCATGCGGTTGTTGGTGGTCACCATTTCCCCACCGAAGATTTCCTTCTCGGTCGCGCCAAACCGCAGCAGTGCACCCCAACCACCGAGACCGGGATTGCCTTTGCAGGCACCGTCGGCATAAATGATGACTTGGTGTGGTGAGTCTTTCACCACGACTTATTTACCACGACTTATTTGCCACAAAGTATTTACCACAAAGTATTTACCACTACTTGACCACGCGCAGATGACCGCTTGCCCGATTGGCCGCTGCCGCATACTTGCGTTCGTGTTTGACACGATCACTCCACTTCGGCGCAATCAGCCGCATGCCTTGCACCCGCTTGATGGCTTCGAGCATGTAAACCCCACCTGCCACGCCCCACCAGCGGTCGCCGACGTTTTCGAGAAAGCCCAAACGCTGCTGCCATTTTTCGTTAGCCACCGGCGGAATGTAGCAAGCTAGGCGACCCCCGGACGGCTCAAAACTCAATAACTGTAGCCAGTCCTTCATGCGTATGAGCGAAACGAACTGACCAGACCACGGCGCGCCAGTCGACGACCAGCCACGGCGCACGCCATATAAGCTCCACGGATTGAAGCCCAAAATCAGGATGCGTCCCTCCGGACGCATGACACGATCCACTTCGCGCAGCACCAGGTGCGGGTTGGCGGCAAATTCGAGTGTGTGGGGCAGCAAGCACAGGTCAATGGAGTGTTCGTCAAACGGCAGTTCATGAAAACTCGCCCGCACCGTTGCAGGGTCGCCGTCGGCCTCTGGCGATACCCGATGCAAATGAGTGATGCGCGATTCGCGCAACAAATCGAATTCCGGCAGCCCCAGCTGGATCGCGTGGTAGCCAAAGATGTCGGGCGTGGTGGTATCCAGCCACTCCCGTTCGCGTTCAAGCGTGTAGGCGCCCAAGGGAGAACGAAGCCACTCGGCTAAACTATTGGTCTGTTGCAGTTTCATCAAAAAATTTTACCTGAACCGTTCCCACGACACCGCAATGCTTAACGTTTTTCCCGTTTCCGCCTTCAAAGACAACTACTTTTGGGTCATCGACGATGGCGAACACGCGGTCGTGGTTGACCCAGGTGACGCGACGCCGGTCATCGACTACTTGGCGGCGAAGTCGCTTAAGTTAAAAGCGATTCTCGTCACCCACCACCACGCCGATCACGTCGGCGGTATCAGCGCGCTACTGGATTGGTGTGATGAGGTTGAGCTTCCGGTGTACGGCCCGGCGGATGAAACGATACCGCACTGCACGCACCGTCTTCTAGACGGCGCGACGGTAAACATCACCGCGCTGAAATTGAGCCTACGCGTGTTACACGTGCCGGGACACACCGCTGGCCATATCGCTTACTACGCCGAAAATGAAGATTGGCTTTTCTGCGGCGACACCTTATTCGCCGGCGGCTGTGGACGTTTATTCGAAGGCACGGCAGCGCAAATGCGCGCATCTCTTGCAAAACTCGCCGCCCTGCCCGCGTCCACCAAGGTGTTCTGCGCCCACGAATACACACTCGCGAACCTGCGCTTCGCGATTGCCGTCGAACCCGACAACGTTTTATTGCAATCACGGATCAAGCGCGATAGTGCCACCCGAGAACGCAATGAACCGACGCTACCGTCCACGATCGGTCTTGAACGAGACACCAACCCATTCCTCCGCTGGGATGAACCTGCGGTGAAACTCGCCGCTAGACGGGCATCTTCGGGCAAAATTGCCGCAAACGCGCCGCCAGACCTTGTGTTTGCCGCGATTCGCGAGTGGAAAAATAACTTCTAATAAGGAGCTCCCATGCCGCTCAACACCCGCGATATTAGCCTCGCCACACCAAACGACGTTGAGACTATCTTCAACCTCATCCAACAATTGGCGGTCTACGAGAAACTCGAACACATGGTCAGCGGCAACCCCGCCATGCTGCATGAAGCGCTGTTTGGTCCGCAGCCGGCGTGCGAATGTGTGCTCATTGCCGACGAGGGCAAGACGGTTGGTTTCGCGCTTTATTTCACTACCTTCTCCACTTTTCTGTGCAAGAGTGGCTTGTACTTGGAAGACCTCTTTGTCGTGCCAGAAGCGCGCGGCAAAGGTCACGGTAAGGCACTGCTGATTTACCTTGCACAACTTGCGCAGCAGCGCGGCTGCGGGCGATTCGAATGGCGCGTGCTTGACTGGAACAAGCCCTCAATCGATTTTTACCGGTCGCTCGGTGCCGCGATCATGCCGGAGTGGCATTTGGTGCGCATGACCGATCATGAAATCGCCAAGCTGGCTGCCGAAGCGATTTCACTTCGCTAGGCACCGCTATAATCCGGGTATGCATCGGCTATTCATTCAATTCTACGTTTGCGGGATCCTAGCCGGCACATCCGTGGGCGTCCTTGCCGCAGCCGAAGTTTCAAGCAGGCCGGCCATTGTGGCGACACCGTCCACCCCTGATTCGCCAAGTTTCACACCAAGCGCGGAACCCACCGTTACCGTCGAAACCGACCTGTGGCAGCGCGTGCGCCGCGGGTTCGTGATGGGCGAGCTGGTCTCCCCGCTGGTGCAAAACCAAGAACTTTGGTATGCCAATCGGCCGGACTACATCAATCGCTTTGTCGAGCGTGGCGCGCGCTATATGTATCACATCATTGAGGAAGTCGAGAAGCGCGGCTTGCCGACTGAAATCGTTCTACTGCCGATCATCGAAAGTGCATTTAACCCGCAGGCCTACTCGGGGGCGCACGCGTCAGGAATGTGGCAATTCATTCCTTCGACCGGCAAACACTTTGGCCTTAAACAGGATTTTTTGACTGACAATCGACGCGATGTGTTGCTCTCCACTAACGCGGCGCTCGACTACCTGACCAAGTTGTACGGCATGTTTAACTCGTGGGAACTCGCATTCGCCGCCTACAACTGTGGAGAAGGCTGTGTGGGCCGCGCGATTGCTTACAACCAGCGGCGCGGCCTGCCAACCGACTTTGTAAATCTGCGCTTGCCCAACGAGACCAAAGCGTACGTTCCCAAATTAATTGCGGTAAAAAATATCATCTTGTCGCCGGCGAGTTACGGCATTGGGCTGCCAGCCGTGGAGAATCGGCCGTTTTTTACGATGGTGCCCGCACCGGAAAAAATTGATGTCAGCCTCGCCGCAAAATTGGCCGAGATGGCACCTGATTCATTTGCGCAACTCAATCCATCTTTTAATCGCCCGGTCGCCGCATCCGGTACCGGCTATTTTTTGGTGCCGATTGAACACGCCGACATCTTTCGCTTCAACCTCGAACTCTATAAAACACTGAATGCGCCGCTGGTGTCGTGGACGGCAGTGGCGGCCAAACGGGGCGAGGCGGTAGATGCGGTGGCACGGCGGCACGGCATGACGGCAGCATACCTACGCGCCACCAACGGTCCTTTCAAAGAACGCAAGGGGCGATTCACCGCACCGGCCAACTTCATGGCGCCAAACCCAAAAGACGCCAGCGCGATTCTCGCGGCTTTTGACAAGAAGGTCATATTGAAGCGTCAACAGCTTGATGGCACCATTGCTGGTGGCGATGACGGCCCGTTGATTAAAGGTCCAGCGCAGTCGGATCCAATTCAGTTCGCAGGATTGGGGCGTGTGGCAAGAATCGAAACGCCCGAGCTTCCTGTTTCCCTGCCTGCGGCAGCTCTCACTTCAGCCCCAGGTACCGCTGCGGCCACCACACCAGCCCCACCCGCTGCGTCTAATGCCGCCGCATCGCAGCCCGAGAGTGCGCAGCCAGCTGGGGAGGCAAGTGCGGCGGCTGGGGCATCGACATCCACATCCACATCGGCGTGGATGGTGTATCGCGTCGCTAAAGGCGACACACTATTCAACATCGCCAGACGCGCCGGTATACCACTCGCTACACTGAAAGCGGAGAACCAATTGGCGAGCAATGCCGTAAGCCTCGGACAAAATTTGCGTGTGCCGAGCAGTACCGCGGCAAATTTTGCATCAACGAGCATCGCAGATTCGGGCACATCCGCCGCCGCGACGGTGACTGGAAAAGCCAGCGTCAGTGCTTCCGCCGCCCCCAAGCGTGCCAAGCGTGCCAAGCCAATTACAGCGGTGACATACACGGTGCGCAACGGCGACACACTCTTCGGAATCGCGCGCAAGTTCCAAATCAGCGTGAATGTGTTGATGTCGGCGAACCGACTGAAAGCCAATACGGTATTACGCCCGGGGCTGCGCTTGAAGGTGGCAGGCTAATAAAACTCGTTAATTGGCGGGCGTTTCCAGAGATTTTCGCCTGAAAGCACCCGCCGAATAAGGAGTTTACGGGGCGCGAGGTTAGGCCGCCTGCTGGCCGTCCTGCCAACCTTTTGGTATCGAGCCCAACAGCTTTTTCGTGTATTCCTGCTGCGGGTTGCGGTAGATCTCATCCGAGTTTGCTACTTCGACGACATCCCCCTCGGACATCACCATCACTTGGTCTGAGATGTATTTCACCACCGCTAGGTCGTGCGAGATAAAGATGTAGCTCATCTTGTACTCGTCTTGCAGGTCTTGCAGTAAGTTGAGCACCTGCGCTTGTACCGAGACATCCAACGCCGATACGGATTCATCACAAATCAGCACATCTGGCTTCATCGTCAAACAGCGCGCAATGGCGATACGCTGCCGCTGGCCGCCGGAGAACTCATGCGGATATTTGTAGAACGATACCTCTGGCATACCGACGCGTTTCAACAGCGCCATTGCCATCTGCACACGTTCTTGCTCATTGGCACCAATCTTGTGAATGTTCATTGGCTCCAGCAAAATTTGGCCAACGGTGAAACGTGGATTAAGTGAGGCATACGGATTCTGGAACACGATCTGGATGCGGCGTTTGTACTTCATCATCTCTTTTTCTGAGAGCTTCAGCAGATCTACGCCGTCAAACAACACCTCACCGCCCGAAGCACTGTGAAGTCGCATCAGCGTTAGACCAACGGTGGTCTTGCCAGAGCCTGATTCGCCCACCAGCCCCAGTGTCTTGCCGCGCGCTAGTTTAAAAGACGCATCCTTCACCGCCGCGACTTCACGTTTCTTGAAAAAGCCGTCTTTGAGGTAAAACATTTTCGACAGGTTGCGCACGTCGAGAACGATCTCATCGTCAGCCGCATAACCGCGCGTTTGCTGCACTAAATTTTCAGGGCGCAGTCCCTCCGGTCTTAAGAAGTCTTCAATGACAGGCAAACGTTTGGGACGCGAATCGACGTTGGGCCTGCACGATAGCAGTGCCTTTGTATACGGATGTTGAGGCGCTTCAAAGATTTCCTTGGCCGACCCCTTTTCTTTAATCTCGCCTTGTTGCATTACCACCACGTGATCGGCAATCTCACCGACCACTGCCAGATCGTGGGTGATAAACAGCACCGACATTTTGTGTTTTTGCTGCAGTGCCGCGATCAAATCCAGAATCTGTTTCTGGATGGTCACGTCGAGCGCCGTGGTTGGCTCGTCTGCGATTAACAGCTTCGGCTCACAAGCAATTGCCATCGCGATCATCACACGCTGCTGCTGTCCACCCGACATCTCGTGCGGGAACGAATGCATACGCAGCTTCGGGGTCGGGATGCCAACTTCATGCATCAACTCTTCGGCACGAGTCCATGCTTGTTTGCGCGTCATGCCAGTGTGTAAACGCAGCGTCTCGGCGATTTGGTCGCCGCACGTGAACACGGGGTTAAGGGACGTCATCGGTTCTTGAAAAATCACCGAAATATCTTTGCCGCGAATCCTGCGCATCGGCGCATCTTCGAGCGTCAATAAGTTCTGGCCGTTAAATAAAATCTTGCTGTCTGGCGACAAGATCGCTTGCTCCGGCGGCAGTAGCCGGACAATCGACATGGCAGAAACAGATTTGCCGGAACCCGATTCACCGACGAGCGCGACGGTCGAGTTGCGCGGGACGTCGAACGAAACTCCTTTGACGGCATCGAATATGTTGCCGCCATCAAGACGAAATTTGACGTTGAGGTTTTGAACTTCGAGTAGGTTATCCATATTGTCCTCAGCCGTCACTTAATTTTGGGATCGAGTGCATCACGCAAAGAATCCGTGAGCATCGAAAAGGCCGTGACCAGCAGCGCCATCGAGACCGATGCCGCAACTAACTGCCACCATTTGCCGATGACAAGTTCGGATTGCGCCTCCGCCAGCATAGTGCCCCACGACACCGAATCAACCGGCACGCCGAGGCCAAGAAATGACAGGATGACTTCGGCTTTGATGAACTGCACCACGTGTTGCGAAAGTTGCACGAGACACACGTGTGAAACATTCGGCAGGATGTGGACAAACATCCGGCGGGTGTGCGAGGCACCAATGGCCTGCGCCGCTTTGACGTATTCACGGGACGCATGTTTGATGTACTCCGCACGAACCAATCGGTAGATACCCGTCCAACCGGTAAACGCGAGAATAAAGATGATGGTATCGAGTCCGCGCTTAAACACGGCGGCGAAAGCCAAGATCAGGAGAATGTAGGGAATGGATGTGAAGACGTTGTAGAACCATTCTAGGAAGTCACCAGTCTTGCCGCCCATGTAACCCGAGGTGGCGCCCAGTACGGTGCCGATGATGGTTGCCAACAGTGCTGCAACGAGGCCGACAAAAATCGACGTCTCCGCGCCCTTGATCGCTTTCTGAATGACGTCGCGCCCCCACTTGTCGCCGCCAAACAAAAGCGTGTCAGCGCGTGGCGTGTCGGTAATCTTGATTTCCGCAGTGCGCTTCGCCCACTCCGCATACTTGGGCGCGAGCGGGTCAATGTCAGACAAATCCACATATGGCACCTTGGCCGATGTGTCTTTCTGCGCCGCCTGTGCCGCCTCCAAGTTCTCGGCGCCCGCCATGAAGGTTGGATTCGCGTACGACACCCCCACTTCTTTGGACCAATTTTTTGCCACCAGTCCAGTGTACGAGCCCGCCATCAAGAGCAGGAAGAACACCACAATGACCAACGCCGTCATGCCAATCTTGTCGCGCTTGAGGCGTCGCCAAGCGAGTGTCCAGAGTCCGGGCGACGGTTGGTGTAGCGGTGCTATCACGGGGGTCGATGGGGGTTGATTTAGTACAGCACTCATAACGTACTCCTTGAATCACAGCAGCAAGCCCCTCGCCCCTTGCGGGAGAAGGGTTGGAGAGAGGGAAAACGCGCAACAAATTTATGTCGCTTGAAGCAAGCCCCTCGCCCCCTGCGGGAGAGGGGTTGGGGAGCGGGGAAACGCGCAACAACTTTATGTAGCGTGACCTGAAAGTCAAAAGGATCACGCAAATGCGCGGCGCAGGTCGCATTTTCGGGGGCAACGTGTACGTCGTTGTACATGAGTCCACGAAAATCGACGTGCAACAACGCAGTTGCGTTAGAACTTTTGGCTTTCACTTGAATGTCACCCTTGGATCGATGGCTTTATAGGTAATGTCCACCACCAGGTTGATGATCATCGTAATCATCGCC
>JACMOJ010000378.1 GCA_014378085.1 Burkholderiales bacterium
CCTTCTTCGGCGTAATCCACCTCAACGAATTCGCCACCGAGCGATTTCACCTGGTCAGCCACTTCCGCGCGCGTATCGTTGGCGCGGACGATAGCCCCTAGGCTTGCCGCTGTGCCGATAGCGGCTAAGCCTGCCACGCCCGCACCCGCGATAAAAACTTTGGCGGGCGGCACCTTGCCTGCCGCGGTGATCTGACCACTAAAGAATCGCCCAAATACATTCGCCGCTTCGATCACCGCGCGATAACCGCTAATGCCGGCCATCGACGTCAATGCATCCATTTTTTGCGCGCGCGACAACATTCGCGGCAGGCAATCCATTGCCAGCACCGTCACATTTTTCGTCGTGAGTGCGGTCATCAAATCGGCACTCTGCGCAGGCCAGATAAAACTCACCAAGGTTTGGCCGTCGTGCATCAAACCAACTTCGTCAATGCTTGGTGCCCGCACCTTAAACACCATGTCTGCACTCGCCCACAACGCCGGCGCGCTTTCGGCAATGGTCGCGCCCGCCGCCGTGTAGGAAGCATCATCGAAATTGGCCTGCGAGCCCGCGCCAGATTCCACGGCCACCCGAAACCCAAGTTTGATCAATTTCTCGACCACCTCAGGCACCGTTGCGACCCGCTTTTCTCCCGCAAATACCTCCCGCGGCACACCAATGGTTAATCCCATCTTGTTCTCTCCGATGTAGTTGCGACTTGCTGTGCGTAAGTCTAACGCATCACCTTGCCGCCGCCGATCTGGCGCCCTATAGCGGCAGCTGTCTGGCTGACGCCAGCGCGTTGATATTTAAACCACCCTTCGCGAAGCCGATCACTTTAAACAACTCACCCATTTCGGCCGGTGAGACGAGCCGCTGCACTTGGTTGGTGAGCGGCAGATATTGAATCGTGTCGCGTGGATCGTGTTGCGTCAAAAAATCAGTAATGCCAGCGCTGATGAGGAAATTGGCCTGGTTTGTATAACCGATCAATTCCGCCCCCGCGCTGATTGCTGCTTGCGCAACGGCGCTGAAGTCGACGTGCGCCGTGATGTCCTGCAGACCGGGATACAAAAACGGATCCGTGTGCGCATGGTGCCGATAGTGGCACATCAACGTGCCGCTGTTGCGAGAGCGGTGGTAGTACTCCGCACGACGAAATCCATAGTCGATCCACAACACCACCCCCTGCTTAAGACAGTACGCTACCGCGGCGACAAGTGCGGGTACCTGCGGCGCAAACTCCGTCAAATAGTCTGTCGGCAACACGCCCTCAAAAACGTCGCGGTTCACAACGTCCGCCATGGGACACACGTCGTTGGGTAACATCGGCACGTCTTCCCAAATAAACCGGTCCCCGCGCAGCGCAACACCACGCTCAAACAGCCCTGCCGAACCGTATTTGACCAAGCTAACGGGAAGGACATCGAGGACTTCGTTGGCCAGAATGGCACCGACGAATGCCGTTGGTAGCGTATCAAGCCACTCACAGCGCTTGAACAAATGTGCCGGTAGCTCGGCGAGCCGCTGCTGCTGGCGTTGCCGAAGATCGGCGGACACTTCCAGCAGCAGGTATTTTTCCGGCAGCGCACCCGCCTCGTCCAGCGCCCTCAGCACGTCGACCGCCAGCTTGCCCGAACCCGGACCAAGCTCCAGCACATTGCTGCCAGTTTGAACGACTGTCTCACTAATCGCTCGAGCGACACACGCGCCGAATAGCGCTGAGATCTCCGGCGCGGTCACAAAATCGCCCGCCGCGCCAAACTTTCTTGCACCAGCAGCGTAATAACCGAGTCCCGGCGTGTACAACACACGATCCATAAAATGTGAAAACGGTATCCAGCCACCATTGGCGCGAATCTCGTCCCGCAACATCTCGTGGCAGCGTTGCGCGTGGACAAGCGCGTCCGGCCCCAGAGTGGGCATTGACGAAGCAGGGGTGTTGTCAGAGATACGCACGGATGGAGGAATGTCCGGGAGCGGTCAGTTAAAATAGGATTATGTCAGCCACTCTCGCAAATTCTTCAAATTCCACCGCAAAAGCGGTATTGATTACCGGGGCCGCAAAACGCGTTGGCGCGGAGATTGCCCGGACCTTACATGCCGCTGGCTGCAATGTCGTGATTCATTGCAATCACTCCAAAGCTGAAGCAGATGCGCTCGCCGCCACGCTGAATCATACCCGTGCAAAATCGGCTGCCGTGGTTGCAGGAGATTTGCTCGCAGATAACGCTCTGAAGGGGCTCGTCGACCAAGCCTATTCTTGCTTCGGGCGCTTGGACGGGTTGGTCAACAATGCATCGTCTTTTCAGGCAACACCCGTAGGCAAAATTGACTTGGACGATTGGCTCGACCTGATGGGTTCGAATCTCAAGGCACCGCTTTTTCTATCCCAAGCCGCAGCGCCTTACCTGCGACAGACGCGGGGCGCAATCGTCAACATTGTCGACATTCACTCCGATCATCCGCTCAAAGATTTTGTGGTGTACAACGCGGCGAAAGCGGGACTCGCCGGGTTGACACGTTCGTTCGCACTGGAGCTGGCCCCCGAGGTACGCGTGAACGGGGTGTCGCCGGGTGCCATCATGTGGCCGGAGAAGTCGGCAGATTATCCGCCCGCTGAGCGCGAACGCATCATTAGCCAAGTGCCCTTGAAGCGCGTCGGTAGTGCGCAAGATATCGCGGGAGCGGTCAAGTTTTTATTGCTCGACGCGCCGTATGTCACTGGTCAAATCCTTGCCGTGGATGGTGGGCGCGAGATTTCCTTGTGAGTACACCGGCAATACAAAAGCAGCAGCTTGAGCAAAACAAGCTGGCCAAGCGCCTACGCAGGCAAGTTGGTGAGGCGATTGCCGACTACAACATGATTGAGGCTGGCGATCGTGTCATGGTTTGTTTGTCTGGCGGTAAAGACAGCTACGGACTGCTCGATGTGTTGTTGGGTTTACGCGAAAAATCACCGGTGCCGTTTGAGCTGATCGCGTTTAACCTCGATCAAAAACATCCGGGTTATCCGCAGCACATCCTTCCCGAATACCTGACCAGTTTAGGCCTTCCGTTTCGCATCGAAGTCCAAGACACGTACTCGACAGTCAAGCGGGTCATCCCCGAAGGCAAAACGATGTGCTCGCTTTGTTCGCGGCTCAGACGCGGCGTGATTTACCGAGTTGCTGAAGAGCTGGGGGCAAACAAAATCGCGCTGGGCCATCATCGTGATGACATCGTGCAAACATTCTTCCTGAATGCCTTTTATGGCTCGCGACTCAAGGCGATGCCGCCTAAATTAGCGTCGGACAACGGCAAGCACATCGTTATTCGCCCCCTTGCCTATGTCGAAGAAAGTGATTTGGAAGCCTACGCGGCGTGGAAACAATTCCCCATCATTCCGTGTGATCTGTGTGGCTCGCAAGACAACTTACAACGTCAGCAAATCAAACAGATGTTGAACGATTGGGATCGCAAATTCCCCGGCCGGGTTGAGAATATTTTCCGGTCGCTGGCCAATGTCTCGCCGTCACACCTGCTCGATTGCGCGCTGTTTGACTTCAAGAACCTGCAAGCTACGGGTGAACTCAACGAAGACGGCGACAAGGTGTTTGATGTCGACCCCTTGCCGCGCCCAATGACCGCAAAGGTCATTTCGTTCACCTGACCGCAAAGCTCATTTCGTTCACCTAACCGCAAAGGTCATTTCGTTCACCTGACCGGTAAGGCCATTTTCTTTACCTCACCACCAAGGTCATCTCATCTGGTTAATGGCGAACGAGATCGTGTCGGCACGGCGTTCTACGCGGCCGTTGCATGCGCCGCAGCCGCCGCCGCATTACGGCGATTGATTTTGATGAGCGCCCAGACAATTGCGGCTGGAACCGCCAGAAACGCGGCGATCGGGATCAAGCCTAGCAACACGCCGAA
>JACMOJ010000379.1 GCA_014378085.1 Burkholderiales bacterium
GCGTCAGCCAATTGCTTCCACGGAAATCGCGGCCCCGGATCGACCTTGCGACCTGGCGCAATATCGCTGTGGCCCAAAATTCGATCCGGCTTGATTTCATGTTCCTTGACGATCTTTTTGACCAGCGCAATGACCTGGTCGATTTGCGCCTGTGGATAGTCGTACCAGACGCGTCCGTTCGGTGTGTCGTCATAGCCGCGATTGACGATTTCGATTCCGATCGAGCTCGCGTTTAGTTGGGTGGCGCCTTTCCAATAACTCACGCCGGCGTGATAGGCGCGGCGTTTTTCATCGACTAATTGATAGATCGTCGGCGGGTCGTTGTTGACGAGGTAGTGGCTGCTGACCTCGCCTTCGGTCAGCAATTTAAGCGAGGTTGGAAAATCAACGTGCGTGTAATGGAGGATCAGAAATTGCGCGCGACTGTCTTGCCCGACCGACTTGTACGTTCGGTCGATGTGTGGCGTCGCACAGCCAGTCAGCATGCCGTACACGATGACCAACAATAGCTTCTTCATTTGGTGTCCTCAATCATCTTTGACGCGTAAAGCCCTGGCGGCGATACCCGCCGCTGCAAAGTGCGCATCGTTTGTCCTGACCTGAAACGGCGTTGATTCTGGTAGTGCGGCCCGCATCGCTTCCGCAATCACCGGATGCAACTGCGCGACGCGGCCCGACAACGTGACCGGGCGCAAACCAAAGCGCAGCGTCATCACCTGGGCAAGACGTGCAAGCTCTTCACCGGCGGTTTCAAGAATGCGTCGCGCTTCCAGATCATCGTCTGCCACGGCGGCCACTACCATTGCCAGTTTGCCGATTTTCCCGCGCACATCTGCGCTCGCGGAGCCATAAACAAAATGTCGGGTGTGCGCCCAGTCACTGCCACCAATTCGCGCAAATATCTCGCGCCCCATCGGTGAATCGTGCCAGCTTGCAGGTCGCGCATCTTCATTTCGCCAAATATGCCGCAATGCTTCGCGCGCGATCCAGAAACCGCCACCCGCATCATCCAGCAGCACGCCATGCCCGCCCACGCGATGCAAGCGGCCTGCATCATCGATGAACGCGCCAATCGAGCCCGTGCCGGCGTAGACGAGGTAGCCTTCGCCGGGTGCGTATATATCCCGGTAAGCAATCTCGACATCGCTACCCAAGGTGACGGCGTCGTCGGGGACGCCAAATGGGCCAGCGATCAACGCACGCAGGTTTTCAATGCCTTCACCCAAGCCGGTGAAGCCCGCAAATACCCGCGCCGGTCGCCCATGCCCGTGAACCTGTGCGGCGAGCTCGGTGAGCACTTCCTGAATATGCTTTCTGCCACTCTCGGTAAGCATCTGCAATCCTGTCAAACCGGCGACCTGACCATCGGCAATTATCATGCCCGAAACGTCAGCGAGTGCCCAGCGGGTTTGGGTGCCGCCGGCGTCGATACCAAGTCCGCAATTCGTTATGTTGGAGACCATCATTTCCCGCCAGCGGTCCAGCTGACGCGTGCACTTTCACTGCCGAAGCGGTCAACGGTAAACGCCACAACCTTGTCGGGAACTTTCCTGGGGTCGGCGAGGAGATAGGGGAGGCTTGCGATCATTGTGTCGGTGCGCGAATCTTCTGCCATATAC
>JACMOJ010000380.1 GCA_014378085.1 Burkholderiales bacterium
TAGTCGCGGTTGATCCACTCTTCCCACAGCATCACGTGAAGCATCGCGTGAAACAACGCCACGTCGGTTCCCGGAAGGATCGCCAAGTGCAAGTCGGCAAATGCTGCGGTTTCGGTGCGTCGTGGATCAACGACGATGATTTTTAAGTCGGGATTTTTCTCACGCGCGGCTTCGATGCGGCGGAACAGAATCGGGTGTGCGAAAGCCGCGTTCGAGCCGGCAATGAACAGACAATCAGCGTGATCCAGGTCGTCATAGCTGCAAGGCGGCGCGTCAACGCCCAGTGTCTTCTGATAGCCCGTCACCGCAGACGACATACAAAGACGCGAGTTGGTGTCGATGTTGTTAGTGCCGATCAAACCCTTGGCGAGTTTATTGAAAACGTAATAGTCCTCGGTCAGCAATTGGCCCGACACATAGAAGCCCACGCTATCGGGGCCGTGCTCGGCAATCGTAGTGGCAAAGCGGTCGGCGAGATGGTCGAGGGTCTTTTCCCAGTCGCTTCTCGTGCGTGGCTGGTCTCGCGATTGGCGCATCTCCGGATAGCGGGCGCGCCCTGACAGTGCGGAAGGCGACATCGTAAGGGCGAGCGTGGAACCTTTGGTACAGAGCTTGCCGAAATTGGCGGGATGATCCGGGTCACCGCGCACGTCGGTAACGTTTGCTCCAACGCTGTCGATGATGACGCCGCAGCCGGTACCGCAATAGCAGCAGGTGGATTTGGTTTCGGTGGGGGTATTCATGCGCTTTTCAAGCAAATCGACATCGCCTACTCTGCCGCGCAAGCCATCGCCGAAATCTCTCCCGACCAAGGATCAATCACAACCTTACCATTGGTTACGCGGGTCGCGAACCGTTCCACCTGCCCCACATCTGGCAACGCGGCACATCCGTCGTTCAAACCGATGCACCAGTTATGCAATGGGCACGCCACCGATTCACCAAACACGATGCCCTGAGACAACGGCCCGCCTTTGTGCGGACATTTATCCTGCAGGGCAAATACGTTGTCTTCGGCGTTGCGGAATATGGCGATCACTTTGCCATCTTCGCGTGCGAACCTTCGTGCACCGAGCGGGGGAATTTCCTCCAGTTTGCAAACGCTGAGATAACTCATGCGACTATCGCGATCGGAATGAATTGCTTCAAATCGACGCGCGCTTTTTCGGGTCCATGCCACGGGTCGGGCTCGCCATCGAGCGCGAATTGCAGACGTTCCCATAAGGCTTTACGATTGGCTGTATCGTCCAGCACCTGCTTCTTACAGTAGTCGAGTCCGACGCGACTGACGAAATGCACTGTCCGTTCGAGGTACCAGCCTTCTTCGCGATATAACTGCAAGAATGCGCCGGAATATTCCAGCACTTCTTCATGTGTCTTCACTTTGCAGAAAAATTGCGCCACCTCGGTTTTGATACCGCCGTTGCCCGCAACGTAAATTTCCCACCCGGAATCAACACCAATAACACCGACATCCTTGATACCCGATTCTGCGCAATTGCGCGGACAGCCAGACACGGCCAGTTTCACCTTGTGCGGTGCCTGCATGCGCCACAAAGCGCGTTCGAGTTCCTGGCTCATGCCGGTCGAATCCTGGGTGCCGAAGCGGCACCAGTCGGTACCGACGCAGGTTTTCACCGTACGCAGTGCCTTGGCGTAGGCATGGCCCGAGGGCATGTCGAGCTCTTTCCATACCGCAGGAAGGTCCTCCTTTTTGATACCCAGAAGGTCAAGCCGCTGTCCCCCGGTCACCTTGACGGTCGGAATTTTGTATTTGTCGACCACATCGGCTATGCGGCGCAGCTCGCCGCTATTTGTTTCTCCGCCCCACATGCGCGGCACTACCGAATAGGTTCCATCTTTCTGAATATTGGCGTGCGAACGCTCGTTGATAAAGCGCGATTGCGGATCGTCTTTTGCCTCGCGTGGCCAGGCGGAAAGCAGATAGAAATTAATCGCGGGGCGACAACTTGCGCAACCATTGGGCGTACGCCATTCCATGAATTTGTAAACGTCTGGAATCGACAGCAGATGTTGCGCGCGAATCGCATCGCGCACCGCTTGGTGCGTGTGTTCGGTGCAACCGCACATCGCTTTCTTCTTTGGGGCTTCAGAGTAATCGCCACCGGCGGTAAACATCAATATCTGCTCAACGAGACCGGTACACGAGCCGCACGAGCTCGACGCCTTCGTGTGTTTTCTCACTTCATCGAGCGTAAACAGGCCCTTGTCCTTGATGGCCTTGACGATGACACCCTTGCACACGCCGTTGCAACCACAGACTTCGGCGGCGTCGGTCATCGCCAGCGCTTTGTTCTGTCCCTGATGGCCGGAGTCGCCTAGATTGGATTCGCCAAACATCAGGCGGTCGCGTATTGCGGCGACATTCGTGCCATCGCGCAGCAGCTTGAAAAACCAGGTGCCGTCGATGGTATCGCCCACCATCACCGCGCCGATCAGTTTGTCGTCTTTGATGACCAATTTCTTGTAAACACCCGCGCCCGGATCAGCCAGCACGATGTCTTCCGTACCGTCGCCCCCCGAAAAATCGCCGGCCGAAAACAGATCAACACCGGTGACTTTGAGCTTGGTGGAGGTCAGCGAGCCCGTGTATCTGCCGATGCCGTATCGCGCTAGATGATTGGCGCACACCTTGGCCATTTCGAACAGAGGTGCCACCAATCCATAGGCGATACCACGATGATTGGCACATTCACCCACGGCATAGATGCGCGGATCAAAAGTCTGCATGGTGTCATTGACCACGACACCTCCGGGCCTGGTAACCGCGCAATGCAGTCCCGCCGATTCTGCGAGTGCGGTATTGGGGCGAATGCCCACTGCCATGACTACCAACTGTGCGGGAATCTCCTCACCCGTTTTAAGCCGCACCGTTTTAACGCGTCCGCCACGGCCTTCGTCGGCGTCCCCCACCAGCGCCTCGGTATTTGTCTCGATCCTGAATTGCAGCCCCTTGGCCTCGAGCGTTTTCTGGAGCATGTTGGCCGCAGTACGGTCGAGCTGTCGTTCCATCAACCACGGCATGACGTGGATGACGGTGACATTCATGCCACGCAGCTTCAGGCCATTGGCCGCCTCAAGTCCCAGCAACCCTCCTCCAATGACCACCGCGTCCTGGTATTGGCTTGCAGCAGAAATCATGATTTCGGTGTCGTGAATATCGCGGTAGGAAAGCACACCTTCCAAATCCTTACCAGGCAAGGGCAGGATGAAGGGGTTTGAACCAGTAGCAAGCAACAAACGGTCATAGGGCTCGCGCGTACCGTCGTCGGCGATCACTTCGCGCGCAATGCGGTCGATCTTCACGACCTTTTTGCCGGCTGCTTTCGCAGGAGATTTTTTGGCCGCCAGCGATTGAGAAGTCTTCTTTGATGTCGGTGCCTTTTTAGCAGGCTGCGACGACGTTTTAGAAGGCGAAAGACCCAGTGTTTTCAGAGCTTTTTTGAATTTCTGCATGGTGGTTATGTTTGAGCGAATGCCCAAAAAGAGTCAATAAGGATTCTCGGTCATCCAAGGCAAATAGCGGCTACACGCGGTTAAATCGAATCATTCACTCTAGCTGGGCGATTTGACATGAAACATGATATCCGTTTCTCTAGCCTCCGCTCCCAACCAGTGTCTAAGGTGAATCCATGAAAACAGTCTTCATTACGTCAGCCGTTCGGACTCCCGTTGCTTCCTTTCAAGGCGGTTTCGCCGACATGACCGCGCCCCGTCTCGGGGCCATCGTGATTAAAGAAGCCTTAGTCCGTTCAAAAGTTTCACCGGAAAAAGTAAGCGAAGTTATTATGGGTCAAGTTTTGACGGCCGGCGTGGGCCAAGCGCCGGCTCGTCAGGCAGCGATTTATGCAGGCATCCCGACGTCAGCTCCTTGCCTCACGATTGGCAAAGTCTGCGGATCTGGATTGAAAGCGGTCATGCTCGGCGCAAATTCGATCGCTCTCGGTGAGAGCGAA
>JACMOJ010000381.1 GCA_014378085.1 Burkholderiales bacterium
TCCACATTGCACGAACCAGACGCACCTTTCGGCTGGATCGCTGACTTGAACCCATCGCGAACTGACGCAAAGTCATGGATCGCGGCCTCGACCTTAACGACAGGCAAACCGGCGGCAGATGGTGGCAGGTACAGCTCTACCAATTGGATGTCGCCGTCCGTAATCGCGGTCCATACAGTGCCATCCTCCCCTGTTGAGCGGAACACATCTGCCGCCGAACTGACATACACAAATCCGCCCGGGCCTGAGACCCGTAGCTCCGCGCGGGGATCAAGGGATTCAAGACGAAGCTGCAATCGCATGCTCACCGCATTGGGAGAACTTACCTTGAAGTGGTTGATGCGGCCGCCGCCCCCAGCGTTTCGCCATCCACCAATCTCTCCAGAAATTAGCTCTGTATCGGCACGCTGAATAATGCCCACTTGGGTCGCCTTTGCCCGATTCTTTACGTTTGCCGATTTGGCAAATTCAATGCGGTCTTGCGAGACGCCGGCGAAGGATAGCTGGGGCACATTTACGGCAAACGGTTGAACGAACTGCTCACCGAGGTAACTTGCCTTGCTGGCATTTTGAGTAACGACTTCACCACGTACTCGTTCGCTGCTTGCGTAAGTTGGCGCTGCCGAAAGAAGTGCCACCAGCAGAAAAAGCAACGCAGTCGCGATTTGAGTCGGACGGGAAATTGAAATCCAAAATGGGCTGCGCCAAAATCCCGCTGGAGCTAATGCCAAACCTAGCGGCGTATTTCCACCCAGGGCAAAACAAACTGCATCACCCCGTAGTTCGCAATTATTGAAAGCAGCCGAACAAAAAGTATCGTGAGTGACCATAAGGCCCCGTCTTCGTATTGGTTATTGTTATTTGTCCCGCACCGCACATTAACTCATTAACGAATTCAAAGCTAGATTGCTCTGCCGCTCCTCAGGCGGTTTCGCAAGGCACCAAATCTTTGAAATTGTTTTGGTAGGCCGCGTTGGCGGTCGACTTGGGTGGGCAAGACCACCCTCCACCCGGAAAATAGGGGGGCCAAGCAACTGGTACCCCGAATCGAATGAAACTGGGTACTGAGTCGCATTACTCTCGCTAGCCTGAACAGCGGCAGCTGGGTATGAAATCAGGGGGCCGTCGGGAAGGACCGCTATTGGCCGATATTGTCATTGTGCCTCAGGACAGTTTCACCAGACTCCTCTGACATTAGTTCGCATCACCCACTAGTTCGGCCGCCCAGCGACCAAAGGCGCGCAAGTCATCTAGCCCAGTCGTGGCGACGCCAATAACAATTCTCCAATCGACCTCCGCATATTCGTGGACAGAAATATTGCGGAATCCCACGGCTGAAACCAACTTCAGCGCCAACTCACTATCCATCAGGCCAAGCTCACCCAGCGTGACGAAAGACTCCCCCCTGATTGCGGTGCACGTCCGTTTACCGCACAAATATGCGAGGCAATATCGATACAAACCTGCACCGCCTTTTCCAGATTGTGACTCACAATATCTTGAATATCGTGATCAGTGAGTAACAACTCGGGCGGGTCGGGGCGTTTCGTTTCGACCCTAGCGATGTATTCATTCAGTCGCTCTAACTTCGCGCGAATAACTTGTTTGTCGATGGTCATCGAAACATGGCTGGCTGCGCCAACGCAAATGACCGACGCGCAAAATTGAGGTCCTCTTCGACTAAGCTAACGCGGCGGTACTGGGCGTCGCCTTTGGCTTTCATGCTGTCGCACAAAATTTGTTCACCCTGCAACGCTCTGGCAAAAACAAGTCCTCTTGCGGTCTTCAGGTCGATCACATCGATAGGCCGTAGTGCGATGGCTGCCAGCTTCGCGATTAGCCGCGTCTTGGTTTCTGTCGACAAAGCGCGCTCGGCCGCGACGGCAACATCAACATCACTATCGAACGTCAAATGGCTTTCAGCTGCAGACCCGAACAGCAGCGAATAAACAATGCCTTCGGTGCGCAACGCGGCGACCATTTGCGCCCGCTGATCTGGCGAAAGAGAAGTGAATGAATTCATGGTGTTACCGATTGTACGCAGCGCCTAAAGGCGTTGCAAGTGAGCGCGTTGCAAGCATGCCTCGCTTTTTTAACGCAACCGTCGCCGACGACCAACACTCGCCAATCGCCGCGCCCTGCGGGCCAGTTCTTGGTCGTCAACCAAACTTGGATCCCCGCCGTCGCGGGGATGACAAATCTATCTCCAATCGCTGTGCGCGTGCCGCGCTTGCTCTTGGACAGATTTGTCACTTAATCATCACCCACGGCACTTCCAGCCAGTTATCCGCACGATGAATCGCGCTTACATTCGCGCGCATCGCCCACGGGATAATTTGTAGGTGTAGCGGTAGCAGATAGATGTTGTCGTTTTGAATTTTGAACGCTTCGATGATCATGGCCATGCGTTTCTTGGCATCAAGCTCACCCTTGATTTGTTGTACAAGCGCGTCAAACTTCGCGTCTTTCACCTGTCCGTAGTTGTAATCGCCATCGCCCAATGTGTTGCGGCTATGCATGACTGGCTGCAAGGTAAAGATGGGCTCGAAGGTAGAGCCGCCCCAACCCAACATATAGAAGCTGGTATCGAGCTTCTGAATTTTGGCGAAGTAGGTTGAAACCGGCATCGTGTTTACACGCACCCGGATGTTGATTTTCGCGAGCATACCCGCCACTGATACGCAGATGCGCTCATCGGCCAAGTAACGGCCAATCGGGCAATCGAGCGTGATATCAAAGCCGTTGGCATAACCCGCGTCACTAATGTGTTTTTTAGCGGCGTTTACGTCAAACGGAAGCCGTTTGGTAAGTTCCGCTGGCAGCCCTGCGGCGACGGGGTTTGGATGCACCAAGCCAGTCGGTGTGGAAAGCCCCCGCATGGCAGTGCGTTTGATTGCCTCGATATCAATCGCCTGATACATCGCTTGCCGAACACGTTTGTCTTTCAGCGGGTTCTTGCCTTTGACGCTGCTATAAAGCAACTCATCGCGCGATTGATCCATGCCAAAAAACACCACGCGGTTCTCGATGGCTTGGATGACTTTTAGCGCTTTGTTGCGTTTGAATTGTTCGAGATTTTGCACAGCCGGATCGAGTACAAAATCAATCTCGCCAGACAGCAACGCTGACATACGAGTCGCTTCGGAGGAGATGGGCGTGTAAACGACGTCGGTGACGTTGCCCTCGAATTTTTTATCGGCAATGCCCCACCAGTTGGGATTTTTCTTCAGCACCGTTTTAACTTCCGGCGCACGCGAGACCAACATAAATGGCCCGGTGCCGTTCGCGTTACGCGCGGCGAAGGTTTCTTCCTTACCGGCGTAATCCTGCACCTTCTCGACCTTGTTGGCGATTGCCCACTCGCGGTTCATGATGAACATGTTGACGAGCATTTCGAGCGCGACCGGGTTTGGCACCGCCGTAACTAACTCGATGGTGTGTGCGTCGATCTTGCGCGGTTTGCCGACGCCGTTGGCATACACACGAAAATTTGAAGTGGGTTGTTGCATCCGCAAAATCGACCACACCACGTCATCCGCCGTCAGTGGTTTGCCATCGTGAAATTTCACGTTTTTGCGGATGTCAAATACCCAAGTCGTCGGGTTGGGTTGGCGCCAGCTGGTGGCGAGCCGCGGCACAATCTCCATGTTTTTACCGCGTTCGACCAAGCCTTCGAAAATCTGGCCGTTAATGTTGTTATTGACGCCGGAATTTTGGGCGTGCGGGTCTGCCGTCTGCATGTCACCGGCGCTCGACCAGCGCAGCGTTTTTGCCTCTGCCGGCAGCACACACATAAACGCCGCCAATCCCCCTGCGAGAAGACTGTTCATGACCATGTTCTGAAGGTTTTTCATAGATATGCCGGTTTGCTGAAAAGATGGCCAGTTGATGGTGAACGGCCGGTCAAGGTAAGGTTTGTCTCTGCGCCCATGCTACCGTAAACTGTACGGTCTGCAATCTAACCGCCTGAACGTTTGGCCCTCCGCGTGATCCGCTACCGCATCATCCCCGTACACCCCGCAGCACACCTGTTTGAAGTCACGGTCACCGTCGACAAGACAGACCAGTCTGGGCAACGCTTTATGCTGCCCACCTGGATACCGGGCAGTTACATGATCCGCGAATTCGCAAGGCATATCGGCCGCGTCGTGGCATGTAGCGGCGACGAATCGGTGGCCTGCGAGAAGATCAACAAATGTACTTGGCAGTGCGCCCCGGTCAAAGGCGCGTTAACGTTGACTTACACCGTTTACGCTTGGGATTTGTCAGTGCGCGGCGCACACCTCGACGACTCACACGGTTTTTTTAACGGTGCGAACGTGTTTTTGCTCGTCGAAGGACAGCGCGAATCGGCGTGTGAGATTGAGATTATTCGGCCGGTGGGCGAGCGGTATCAAGATTGGAAAGTCGCAACATCCCTCGCTGGAACCGCAGTCGATGAAGGTGGACCCGCAGTCGTTGATGGTGGCCGTGATGCTGGACCCGCAGTCGTTGATGGTGGCCGTGATGGTGGACCCGGCGGCGGCCGTGATGGTGGACCCGGCGGCGGCCTTGATGGTGGACCCGGCGGCGGCCTTGATTTCGGTTTGTACAAAGCAACCAATTACGACGAGCTCATCGATCATCCCGTCGAGATGGGCAACTTCACACATGCCTCGTTTGACGCCTGCGGTGTGAAACACCATGTGGTGCTGACGGGACGTCACCGCGCTGATATGGCGCGCCTGACCACCGACTTACAGAAAATTTGTGAAGCGCAAATCCGCTTGTTTGAGCCGGAAACCGCCGCCGCCCCCATGTCGGAATATTGGTTTTTGATCACCGTCGTCGGTGATGGCTTTGGCGGTCTGGAACATCGGGCTTCCACCGCATTGATCGTCAGCCGCGACGAGTTGCCACTTGCCAATGAGCCGCGTGTCACCACCGGCTACCGCAAGCTGCTCTCACTTGTATCGCACGAGTATTTTCATACTTGGAACGTCAAACGCATCTTGCCGGCACGCTTCACCCCCTACGACCTCACCCAAGAAAATTACACCAAACAACTCTGGTTCTTTGAAGGTTTCACTGACTACTACGACGATCTCATGCTGGTCCGCTGCGGCTTAATCACCACACTGGAGTATCTGGAAATTGAAGCTGACGGCATTGGCCGCGTATTTTCGCAGGCTGGCCGCACCAAGCAAAGTGTCGCTGAATCGTCGTTCGACGCTTGGATTAAGTACTATCGGCAAGACGAGAGTTCACCGAACAGCATCGTCAGCTACTATCAAAAAGGTGCGTTGGTCGGCATGGCACTTGACCTCACCATCCGTGAGGCAACACAGGACCGACAATCGCTCGATGACGTAATGCGCCAACTTTGGACGCGTTTTGGCAAAACCGGCGTCGGCGTCCCGGAGGGCGAAATCGAGCGTGTCGCTTCAGAGATCGCCGGGATCGACCTCAGCCACTTTTTTGTCCAAACGGTTTATGGCACCGCCGACCCTGACCTGGTTAGATTGCTCGCCACTGCTGGCATCCCGTTATCTTGGCGTGCCCACGGTACAAACGGCAGCACGGGTACCTCGGGTGCCTCGGGTGCCTCGGGTGCCTCGAGCGTCAAGGGGGCGTCGATTACAAAAGCCCCGGAACGCGTGTTACCGACCCTTGGTGCAAAACTGATCATTGACGGCAATGGTGACGCTAAACTCGCGCAGGTATTTGACGGTGGATCTGCGCTGGCCGCCGGGCTTTCCGCAGGTGACA
>JACMOJ010000382.1 GCA_014378085.1 Burkholderiales bacterium
AAACTGCTGCGCATGGAAGGCGAGGTGTATTTCGGCGCCACGCAGCATGTCGCCGACACGCTGCACGCGCTGCGCCACGAAGCCACCCCGCAAAAGCATGTGCTCATCATGGGCAAGAGCATGAACTTCATCGACCTGGCCGGCGCGGAGTTGTGGGAGGCCGAGCTCGCCGCCCGCCGCGCAATGGGTGGCGACTTGTACTTTCACCGGCCGCGCCCCGAAGTGATCGCGATGTGGAAGAAGACCGGCTTCACGCGTTTGCTAGGCCCCGAGCATCAGTTCCCCGACAAGCGCACCGCGATTGCCACGATTTTTCAAAAGCTTGACCCTGAGATTTGCCGGCGCTGCACGGCGCGGATTTTTGAGGAATGCCAGACGGTGCCTGGGCCGGAGGATGGCGAGCCGCTATTGAATCAGTAGCGCGCTGTGCAGGTACTTCCTGGGCTAGAGGCTTTATTTATAGACGGTTATTTGGAAGTCGATCTTACTTTCGGCACGAGCCTTAGCTTGACTAATGGGACGCGCTCATGTTGATGGCTCGACATGTTCCGACGCGGCCATCGAAACCGACATTGGAATCTCGATTTGCGGATTTTTACGATCTTCGTACTCCGAGCTGTGCCAGTGGCCATGAAGCTCTACTTCGAGCCAATCCGCGATCTTCAAGCAATGCTCGTACGACTCAAGGAAGTACTGAATGTCTGCGGGCAGAGCCATTCCTGCCTTCGCGCGTACATGCGAGTTAGCTTTTCGGACGTAAATGTCGTTGGCGATCCCTCCGTTGTGGATGAAGATATCGCGGGTCGCCTTGATCTCCATATAGCAATGAAACGAGGGACATTCCAGAAGATTCACAGACAGCAATTGCTGCATGGATTCGGCAAACTCGGCGGGTGAGCGATATGAAAGTTCGTTGAGTAGTGCATCAGTAGCACGGACGTGCACTTCCTCAAGGGATGTCGACTCAAGCACAGCCTGAATGGAAAGTGTTCGCTTCCCCCCAAGCTTTTGTGGATAGCGGGTAACTACGGCGCGTATCACATCTCCAATCATTGTCTCGATGAGCGTGACCAATTGGACAAGTGCATTGACGCTCAGTTGGTGAAAGGCCAAGAATTGATACTTTGAGAGGAGCTGTTCTTTTCGGTAGATACGAGTGCCTGAGATTGCGGTTCTCTCTGGGCTATAGCCGACTGGGAATGTGACTTCGATCTCCTCTTGCTGCATATCCTGCATGCTCCGGACCGCAATGTCGAATGCACCGTATGTCAGCTGAGCTAGCTCTCCCTGATCAAACATGCTATTCCTTGCGGAACGCACAAGCTGGTTCAATTGATTTCCGAGGTTGACATTACTCATAGGTTGCCATTTGCATAATTTCGATCACCTCGCAAAACTGCGAACAACATGGGTGGGTGGCAATAAATCAATGTGCACCCAACTCATGAAAAACTCTGCTGCAAAGCCTCTTGCGCCAGCGTATTAATGCTTTTGCCTTTTGCCTGCGCAGCAATCGCGAGTTTTTCGTGCAACTGCGGTGAAATGCGCAAATTGAATTTGCCTGAAAAATGACGCCGGGGTTCAATCCCTTTCTCGGCGCAGACGTCAAGAAAAACCTGAAGTGAGCGTTTGAACTCCGCACGGAGTTCCTTTGGGTTTTTGCCGTAAAAATCTGCACCGCCGTTAAGGCCGAGGATCTCCCCCCTGAACATATCGAGGTCAGGGTCGAATTCAATCGTGGCGTGATAGTCGTCAACAGTCATTACGTTCATGCCTCAACTCCGTGTTGTTCCAGCCATTTGCGGATGGAGGCCACCGCGCCCTTGTCGGTGTTGGGCGAGGGATGCGGCCGGTGAAAGACGCGCACTTCGCCAAACAAGAAAACAGAAACCCGGCTGCCCGCCCGTTCTTCAATTTCGGCGCCCAGTTCGATAAAAAGCGACTCCACATCGCGCCACTGGACATTGCCGCTCGTTGGCCGCGAAAAGATCAGTTCAACAATTCGCTGGTGCCGCTTCTTCATTGCTTGAATAGTACCATTTCCAAGTACCGAAAACAGGAAACGTGCCAATGGTCTTGTAACGACGACCTTAAACACTTAAAAGCGCTCCAGCTCAGGCGATACGTGCGCAACCAGCTATTGAATAAGTAGCACTTAATCATCGACGCGCACATACCGAAACGTCAAATTAACCCGCTGCACCTCCAGCGCTTCATGCTCGCCATCCTTCAACGGCGCGACGCCATGAAACGCCAGCCGTGATGGCCCGCCCCACACCACCACGTCACCATGCAGCAGCGGCCAGCGCGTAGTTTTGCCCTTGCGCTGCAGGCCACCGAACAGAAACATGGCGGGCAAGCCAAGGGAAACCGAGACGGTGGGCGCGCTAAAGACGCCTTCCTTGCCGCCCCCTGCACCTCCTTCATCGCGGTCCTGGTGCAGGCCCATGCGGGCGCCGGGCTCGTACCGGTTGATCAGGCAGGCGTTGGGCTTGAAACCTGCAAACCCAGCTTCGGCAGCGGCGCGGGTGGCCAGCGCCAGAAAGCCATCGGGCATCGCGGGCCAGGGCCGATTCGACAACGGATCGACTGCCGAATACCGGTAGCCGCGACGATCAGACACCCAACCCAGCGGTCCGCAATTGCTCATCGCGACCGACATGGTTTGCCCGCCGGGTGTGACGAGGTGGCGAAGCGGCGCGGCAGCCAGTACGGCCTCTACACCCTGCATCACCGCATCGGCAGCTGGCAGGGCATAGCCGCGCAGAATCGCAGCGCCGGGGGCGATGGCTTCAGGCGCTGCATATGCGGGCGACGCGTCATCGAAAAGATTCAAGGTCAAAACGGTCTCTCAGGCCTCTGGTTTGAAAGCAAGCTCCATCATGCCGCCGATAGAATGAGCTGCACATTCCAGCGAGCACCGACCTTGTCAGACCGATTCAACGTTCTCCCCCAATACCTGTTCCCAAAACGGGCGCTGACGCGCTTCGCGGGCTTCGTCGCATCGCCCCGGCGCGGCTGGATCACGACCGAAATCATTCGCCGCTTTGTCGCCAAATACGGCGTGAACATGGACGAAGCGCTGGACTCCGACATTGCCAGCTATAAAAGTTTTAACGACTTTTTTACCCGCGCCTTAAAACCGCGTGCGCGGCCGCTGGCCGAGGCTGATTTGATCTGCCCGGTTGATGGCGCAATCAGCCAGTTCGGTTCGATTGAAAACGACCAGATTTTTCAGGCCAAGGGCCATCACTATTCGACTACCGCACTCGT
>JACMOJ010000383.1 GCA_014378085.1 Burkholderiales bacterium
GCCGAATTGTTCATGCACGCGCATCACAAACCGCTTCTCACCGAAATTCCTGCCATGACCCGCGAAGCGCGTGAGCAGTTACGTGGCCATTTTCTCGGCGCCGACATGGGTATTTCAGGTGCCAATTTTGTCATCGCCGAAACCGGCACCACGCTCACGGTCACCAATGAGGGCAACGCGGATCTGGTGACGACGCTGCCGCGCATTCACTGCGTGGTGACAGGCATTGAAAAGGTCATTCCAACGATGGAGGATTTTGCGACGCTCATTCGCCTGTTGCCGCGCTCGGCTATTGGCCAATCCATTGCCAACTACTTGACGTTGACTACCGGTGTGAAGGCGCCCGGCGAAACCGATGGGCCTGAACAGATGCATATCGTGCTGGTCGATGCCGGGCGCACCAAACTGGTGGGAAGCGACATGAAAGACATGCTGCGCTGTATTCGGTGTGGCGCGTGCATGAATCATTGTCCGGTCTACCAGAACGTCGGCGGTCACGCCTATGGCTGGGTGTATCCCGGTCCGATGGGTTCGGTGTTGACGCCAACTTACGTCGGTATTGAGAACGCAGGCGACTTACCCAACGCGGCGACATTCTGCGGTGAGTGTCAGGTCGTGTGCCCGGTAAAAATTCCGTTGCCGGACCTGATGCGCAAATGGCGTGAGCGACAGTTCGATATGAAGCTGCGCCCCTTCGGTGAGCGTTTTGCGATTTCGGTCTGGGGGTTCTTTGTGCAACGGCCTGGCTTGTACGCGTTTGCCACGCGCCTTGGCGCAAGGTTCGCGGCGATGCTGGGTGGCAAGGCAAAATTAATTCACTCCCTGCCAGGAATCGATGGCTGGACGGACGGGCGCGACATGCCCGCGCCCGAAGGTAAAACATTCCGAGAACTTTATGCGGCAAAACTGGCTTTGAGGAAGGGCAATCCTTGAGTGCCCGCGAAAATATCCTCACGCGCATTCGAAGCAAGAGCGGAAAAGCTGGCGTGACGACGGAAGCCGAACTTGACGCAGTTCGCGCGCATATTTCCAAACATGAATGCGGACCGTTACCGACTTTTGCGAGGCACGATCCGGTCCAACATTTCATCGAAGAGTGTGCAAGGCTGTCCACGACGATTACAGAGGTTGCGGAACTCATTGACGTGCCGCGCGAAGTCGCCCGCTACATTGCCAGTGAGTCACTGCAATTGCGTTGCACTGGCTGGCCCGAATTTGCAATGCTCGATTGGCACGCGGCCGGCAACCAATACGACAACCGGCCATCGATTAGCGAGGACCTGATCGGTGTCACCGGGTGCTTTTGTGCCATCGGTGAGACTGGAACGTTACTGTTACTCGGTGCACCTCACACACCGAAATCCACAGCGCTACTGCCGGAAACACATATTTGCATCCTCAAGAAAAGCCGCATGGTGCCGACCATGGAAGATGCGTTTCAATTAATGCGTACGGAGCTTGACGAGCCGCCTCGCGCGACGTTTTTTGTCTCGGGACCCTCACGTACAGCCGACATCGAACAAACAATTGTGATTGGTGCACATGGTCCATACCGCGTACATGTCATCTTGGTCCCGTGAGGGTGCATCGCACATGCGCGGTCGCATCCCCGCGATGCGAGGCCCTGCTCGTCGCTCCGTGCTTGCCTCCCTCCCGTCGACATCGAACAAACAATTGTGATTGGAGCGCACGGTCCTTATCGTGTGCATGTCATTTTGATCCCCTGATCCGGAAGTTTCGTGCGTCGCTCTCGCGGCATTTCGAGAAAAGCCACATGCCTGTGATCCTGCCGAAGTACCTGCCCGGCGACTGGAAGGGCGCCTTCGTCATGTTGATCATGGTGTTCGTGCCGTCCTCTTTCCTTGACAATATTGCAGCCGCCTTGATCGGTGGCGTCATGGCGCCAACAATCGCTGGCCAAAATTGCACCGAACTTTCGGTTACGCGGCTTCGCGGTTAGCCCAACGATAAGCAGCCATTTCGATTCGATTACGAGTTGGAAATAGTTACCGGTTTGCCTGTAAACCGCAGCCAGAGAAACCCGACCGTTCCCGCCACCAGCGACGCAAGCAAAATCGCCATCTTTGACGCGTTGATGGTCTCCGCATTTCCAGCAAAGGCGAGATTGGTGATGAAGATCGACATTGTGAAGCCGATACCGCCGATGATCCCGGCACCTATGACCTGCCCCCACTTCAAGTCGGACGGCAACTGACAGATACCACTCGTTACGGCCACCAGACAAAATAACGCCACTCCCAATGGTTTGCCCAACAGCAAACCCGCCATGATGCCTGCGCTGTTGGGACTGGCGAGGCTTTGAAGCCAGTCTGCCCCGATGGGGATACCGGTGTTCGCCAGTGCAAAAATCGGCAAGATCACAAACGCGACTGGCTTGTGCAGGAAATGTTCGAGCCGGTGGGAAGGCGACGCCGCAGCTCCGTCTTTAGCGGCAAACGGAATCGCAAACGCCAGCATCACGCCCGCAATCGTCGCGTGTATGCCTGACTTCAACATCAGGAACCACATCAGCGCGCCGCCCAGCAAATACGGTAGCAGCGACATAACCCTGAACACACGATTAAGCAAAAGCAGCAACGCCATCACAGCCATCGCCCCGGCGAAATACCACACGGATAATTTGGCTGTATAAAAGAGTGCGATGACGATGATTGCGCCCAGATCATCGATGACGGCAAATGCCACGACGAACACCTTGAGAGAGGCGGGAATTCGATTGCCGAGGATGGCGAGCACACCCAGCGCAAACGCAATATCAGTGGCCATTGGAATCCCGATCCCGTCCTGAGTTGCCGTATCGCCGTTGAAGGCGAAATGGACCAGCGCAGGTGCAGCCATGCCGC
>JACMOJ010000384.1 GCA_014378085.1 Burkholderiales bacterium
TCGCTCGAAGAGTACGGCGACAAGCTCGACGCCGCTGAAAAGGCGGCGATTGAGTCAGCGAGCAAGGAACTGGAAGACTCATTGAAGGAAAATGACAAGGATGTCATCACGGCCAAAACGGAAGCGCTGACCAAAGCCGCGCAAAAGCTGGGCGAGAAGATGCACGCTGACATGCAGGCCAAGGCGCAAGCTGAAGCGGCAGCCAGTGGTAACCAGGGTGGCCAAGGCGGTTCAGCAGGCGGCGGACACGACGCGCCTGCTAAGGAAAAAGACATGGGTAATGTCGTGGACGCTGAGTTCACGGAAGTGAAAGACAAGAAATAGTCGAACGTAGAATCGGTTTGAAGGGGGTGAGGAGCAGTCCTTGCCCCCTTTGTCGTAATCGATGCTGATTCCGCTGCACTCGAAATCACCACTTTAAACGCAAGCAACTAAACATCATGGCCAACAAACGCGACTTTTACGAAATCCTCGGCGTTAATCGAGATGCGTCCGACGATGACATTAAGAAGTCCTATCGCAAACTGGCGATGAAATTCCATCCGGACCGTAACCCGGATAGCAAGGACGCGGAGGAGAAGTTCAAAGAGGCCAAGGAAGCCTACGAAATCCTCTCTGACGCCGAAAAACGTCGCGCCTATGATGCCTACGGGCATGCTGGCGTAAATCCGCAGATGGGCGGTGGCCCAGGCGGCTACAGTGGCGAAGGCACGGGCGGATTTTCCGATGCGTTTGGGGATATTTTCGGTGAAATCTTTGGTGGTGCCGGTGGCAGGGGCGGCCGCGGCGGTGGCGGCCAGCAGGTTTACCGTGGCTCAGACCTTCGCTACAACATGGAGATCACGCTCGAACAGGCGGCTCGTGGTACCGAAACCAAGATTCGCATACCCGCGATGGAAAACTGCGAGGTCTGCGACGGATCGGGGGCTAAACCGGGAACCAAGGCCAAAGCTTGCCACACCTGCGGCGGCTCGGGTCAAGTGCGTATGCAGCAGGGCTTTTTCTCCATCCAACAAACCTGCCCAACTTGCCAAGGCGCCGGCAAAGTCATCCCCGAGCCTTGCACGGCGTGCAGCGGTGCGGGGCGCGTCAAGAAACACAAAACACTATCGGTCAAAATTCCTGCTGGCGTCGACGACGGCGATCGCATCCGTTTGTCCGGTGAGGGCGAGGCCGGCGTCAACGGCGGCCCTGCGGGCGATCTTTACGTGGTTGTGCAACTCAAAGCGCATAGCGTATTTCAGCGCGATGGCGCGGACCTGCATTGTGAAATGCCTATCTCTTTTACGGTCGCAGCACTCGGCAGCGAAATCAGCATCCCGACGCTGGATGGTGAAGCGAAAATCAAGATTCCCGCTGAGACGCAATCGGGTCAGGTGTTTAGACTGCGCGGCAAGGGCATTAAACCGATTCGTCAAACTTCCCACGGGGACTTGATGTGTCACGTTGTCATCGAAACACCAGTGCGCCTGACCGACCGTCAAAAAGAATTGTTGCGCGAATTAGAAGAAATCAACAAAAAAGACGGTGATAAACATAACCCGCGCGCGAAGGGGTTTATGGACAAGGTGAAAGACTTTTTTGCGAGCTAGCGTGACTTTTTACAAGCTAGCGAAAAACTCTTTCAGCGAAGCGGCGCAGACTAACCGGGTACCACCCGTCCCCGCATACAACCTCAGGGGTTGCGCCGGGCGGGGATCCAATTTCAAACGTAAGGCCGAAGGCCGGTCGGAGCCACAAGGTGAAAGATTTTTGCGGTAGCTAGCGAAGACGTTTCGCCGCGCCAGGATGCGCGAGCCAACACGCAATCAGGCGCTGGAAATGTCCGCTTCGCCGCGGTGGGAACCGCCACCCCAAGTGGCTGTACAAATTTCCCGAAAGCCAACCTTCGCTAGGGACTCAGATCAAAGGGCTGTCGGCGGAAAACCATTTAACTCGGAACCCAGAGTGTTCTGGACCTCGGGTGTTTTGAACAAAAAACCCCGGCAAATTTTCGCCGGGGTTTTTTATTTAGCAGCGCAACTTAGGCAGTCACTTAGCGGCTTTCACGAATGCGTCAGGTTCGCTGGATTCCACCGCCACCGCCTCCACCGCTATTTAGGCCGGTGGCAAGATGACTGTATCGAGGACGTGAATTACGCCGTTGGTGCACTCAATATCGGTTTTAACAACAGCCGCGCTGCCGTTAAGCTTGACACCGTCGGTTGTGCTGATTTTGACTTCAGCGCCGTTAACGGTTTTGGCTGATTTGCCGTCCATGGTCATCACATCGGCTGCCATCACTTTGCCAGCGATAACGTGATAAGTGAGGATGGCGGTTAGCTTCGGAAGATCTTTTAACAGCGCATCGACCGTGCCAGCAGGAAGCTTGGCAAACGCTTCATCGGTTGGTGCGAAAACGGTGAATGGGCCAGCGCCTTTAAGCGTCGGCACTAAGCCAGCAGCCGTTACGGCAGCAGCCAGTGTTTTGAACGAGCCCGCGGCAACGGCGGTGTCAATAATATCGTGCATATAAATGATCCTATGGAAAAATAGAAAGGTACCTCAGCCGAATAGCCGAAGATGAAAGGATCGCAACTACGATGCCTGTTGCCGGTATAAAAATGTCGCCGCTATGGATAAATACTGCAGGCACATGCTAGACGAAAAAATCAAACGCTATGCGCAGATATCAATAGACAAAACATGGCAACAAGGCACTGACCAGCCGACGCTAAACATGTCAGCACATCAATGCCGTGTAAATAAACTTACATCACCTCATCGCATGCCACCAACTCCAGCGATGGAAATAGCGGCACGTGATAGGGACAAGGCAAGCAATGCTAAGTTCCAAATAATGCCGGGATAAAATTTTTATGCGGGCACTTACCGCATGCGTGAGTTTGATGCGGCAAGCAAGTGAGCAACTGTATCTGTGCCATACCCGTCTACACCCATGCCCGGAACGCCTTTATCCACGCATCCACGTGGGTTTCCACGCGTCAATCGTGGCTCGTGGCCGCCAGCTGCCTAATGAGCCGATCTACCAGCCCTCGTTACCGCGCGCACCTTTCCTGCTTCGTTGAGGAAACGGTGCGCATTCACATTGCGGCTGCTTGTTTGCACGCTTCGCGGTCTGACAGATAAGGTGACGAATCATGAAAAAAGCGTTTGAAATTCCTACTCTCCGACATGAACGAAGCTGCCGTCGGCGGAAAGGCCACAGTTATTATGCTGTTGTGTTCGACTCACTCAATCGCGATTTTTCCACTCACATTATTCGGCTCCTGACAGGCGTTTAGTTCTTCAGTATTTCGCTCTAGGGCTCCGGAGTTCCTTCGTGCGCCATCACTCGCCGCAGCACCTCCTCTAGAAACTCCCGGCAATGACCGCTCGCGCTGTACATCATCGCATGCAAAGCAGCATCTTTGGTGTTTGTGCTTTCACATTCGAGGCTATAACGCTCGAATGCATTTAGTTTGGTCAACAGGTCGGCGAGGTGATTCGGGCATTCGCACTGCACCTTCGACGGTACATGGCTAAGCTCTTGGAGGAACGCATCGGCATAACGCCGTGGCGGCGCTGAATGCATCAGCATCCGCGAAAAAGCCGTCGGCGCGGGCGGTTTGAGCACTAGGCCGAGCTGGCAAATGCGCGCTAGTTGTGCAGGGTCAATGGGCGAGGCCAGCGCGATGATATCGGCCGAGTCAAGTCTTGCAAGGACTTCTCTATTGGTGAACCCGTAGAGCACGATGAGCACTGGAGCGCTTGTCGCTGATCTTAATTGTCGAAGCGCAGCCGGCAGAGCACTCGTCATCACTGGCGCGTCCACGATTACGGCGTCAACCGAAGGCAGCGAATCGAATCCCGAGACCGGCATCGCTGGCAGTGAGTCCTGCACGTGCACGTCAGAACGCTCCTGCCACGCCGTCTTCAATACGGATGCCAGAGCAGCCCCGCACACCAGAACACGACAGCCATTTGTTGCTTCCTTTGGCTCGATTAAAGGCACAACCTTAAACCGCGCCCTGATCTGTCCATCGCTGAGCGACGCCACGGTGCTGATCGCATGTCCAGCATCAACGGTCGCTTTGATCAGAGACAAGCGTTCGATATCGACGCGTTGGTAGAGCCGCACATTTCCGGCATTGCGGGTTGGTTGCACGGCGGAATAGCGCGATTCCCAAACGCGGATGGTCTGTACCGGGATACCTGTGAGCTTAGACACCACGGCAATTCTGTACAGCCCGTCTGTGACGCCTTTAGCACTTTTTGAGCGAGCTTGCATGGCAGCTGAGTCCTCTTATATACGGGGGTCGGCGCAAACGCAGGTCAGCCATTACTGACACCTATCTCCTGAGCCTGCAAACGCAAAATGACACAACAAATCTATCTTCAGCTAACCTCGGAAGGTACCGGTCCGGCCGCGATGTTCAATTGCGTGCCGGCACTCCCCATCGGCGGGCACCTTCGAGCAGCATCATATGCGGCAGCGTCAGTGCTGCAAGACTGACGAAAATCAGTTGCATCAACCCGGAAGCTATCGCAACATCGATTGTCAGCCACCCGATCACCGCCAGCGCTGCCAGTACAAACAAGTTCGACCACAGCACTAGCGCGACCGAGTTTCGCCTGTCTGCATCAGGCAGATTTGCCAAAGTCCTAAGTATGTGACGGGGGCTGTGCATGGCGCAAAAGTAGATCGTGAACCCTATTAAGGGAGGCGCTAACAAAGATACTGCGGTGAGCGCGGTTAACTCCCATGTCGTTGTCCGTGAAGCTCCGACCTGAAGAAAAAACGCTACCGCTATCGCGAACAGCCATGGCCCCGCGACTTTACTCAACACGGGTGCGACGACGGCCGCGCTGGCTGGTCCAGCCACCAGACCAAGCAGTTGCTGCAGTTCTGGGCCGTGCAACAATGCCGGCAGGACAATGACGGCACCACCGTACAGGCAGCGAAGTAATATTGATGCGCCTTTAGCAGGATCGCCACCAAAGTGCAGCGCAGAAAACGCCAGGAATGTGCACAGAAAAGGGGTTGGTGCCAAGTACCAGAAGCCCGCGACAGTGACCGACAAGCTCAGGTACGTAAGTCCAAACAACGCCCATCCTTTGATACTCGTGAAACCGAATAACTTGCGCGCGACGACCACATCGAAGGCGCCATGCGGCATGCCAAGCATTGAAATTAGTGCGCCCGCCACGACGATTTCTTGGATCGGCGTTAGCCTGAATCCGATGAGGCTTACGATCGCTCCAGCTGACGCGATGGCACAGAACCACCGACCCTGGAGGCGAAGCGCAGGCGTCATATGGTGCGTGTGCGCGCCAACGCAAGCGGGACAGCTTGTAGCAGTTGGCGCAGGAACAGGCCGGTTGGCAGAGAAGCAGCAACAGCGACGCGGTCCAGAAAGCTCGCGCGGTCACTCAGAAAACGAACGATTCGTGGCGTTGCCGTCCGCGCGAATAAGCGGGTGAAGAGTTCGGGCCCGCGCTCGGGATGGCAGCGCAGTACATCTAGGAACAAATCGTCCATAACCCGCGTCAGCAAGGGATCGCGAAAGTGGCCGATCGGGTCTAGGCCGCTTCGCAGCGCAGTGCTGCATCCGTCGGCCCAGCGCTGAATGCGCTGGAACGCGTAGCCAGAGGCGGGTCGCGCCGCGCCGCTCATTAGACCAGCACGCGAATAGCCGCGACCAAGGACTGCTTCCCGACGAGTGATACCCATTGGCAGGATGCCGGCCTCAGTTCGTACAACGCGGGATGACGCACCATCAAGAAGGCGTTCGACGGCCATTTTCTGGCGGCCGGCGAGGTCGGCGGGTCCGCGCGGTTGAGGGTCGAATAGCGTGGTTTCGACTAGCGCACGGTCGCTTGTGATGGGCAAAACATACGTAAAGGCTACCGCGCCGGGTAGGTCGCTCGCAAAGTCCATCAACTCAACTCGGCTTGGGTCGAATACCGCTCTATCGCAAATCAACTCTTCACCCAGGAACGACTGCCATAGCATTGCCTCGCCGAGCCTCGGCTGTGCGGGCGGGCGGGTATCGATGATACGGGCGCCTGTCAGAGCGCCAGCAGAAGTCTCGATGCGCCAGCCGCCTGGCACCGGCTGGGGTGGCCCCAGTACCGTCGCGCCTAGCCGCAGCTGTACAACAGCGCTGGCCGCAATACGCTGTGTCGCGTAATCGTAAAACGTGCCGGCTTCAAGCAGCTGGTACGGCGACCGTGCGCAGTCGACCTGCACGGTTCCTTTCTGCGAACGTACTGTTACGTGCGACCAGCTGCGCTTGATGAGTGGATCAAAGCGGTGCTGGCCTAATCGCCAGAAGCACCAACTGCGGTCATTCCAGTATGCCTCGCGGGTCTCAAGCACAGCGACGCGCCGGCAGTTGCCGGGTTGTTCGGCTAGCCTCAGCGCTAGGCTGAGCCCAGCGCAGCCACCTCCGAGAACGATCAGATCTAGGTCAGTCGCCATGGCTGCAGCCCGTGGACCAGGTGGTGCCGGGCTCTACTGGCGGCATGTAATGCGAAAATCCATGCGTCATGCCCATGGCTGCATCTGGCCGCCGTCCAACGCTGCCATCAAGCGCTTGCAAGGTAACGGCAACCTTGCCGAGGCCACCTACTGTCGCGCGCGAGGACCAGCAATCGAAATCGCGCTCACGGATGACGACACCGATTTGACGATACAAACGGGCGGCCACAAGTATCCCAGCGCGCGCGCCTACTGGCAGATACCGCAAGCCCTGCTCGCCGCTGGCGTAGTGGCGATCGGCTAAATCGAGCAACGAGCGCAAGGCGTGCACAGCCTTCAACCGTACAGTGCTCGTTGGTTCAATTAATGCTTTCGGCTCAATTGCGCCAACTAGCGATTCGGGGAGGTAGCGCCGACCGCGCAGGGCGTCCTCGCGCACATCACGGCAGATATTAGTTAGCTGCATCGCTATACCGAGGTCGATCGCATAGGGCAGAGCCTCGGGTGCCGTCACGTCAAGCGAAGAGGTCATCATCAAGCCAACCGTGCCGGCCACTCGATAGCAGTAGGTCAGCAGTTCCGCTGTGTCGCCAATACGAACTTCACTGAGGTCGCTTTCGACGCCTTGTATCAGTTCAAGCGGGATCATTCGGTCAATGTCGCAGAGAGCCATTAGCTGCAACATATCTCTCATTGCAGGATCTTCTGAATGCCCGGTTTGGAGTGCGATGCGGGCTGCGGCAAGCTCCGCGCGGGCTACGACCAGCGACACAGCTTCGTCTGCGATATCGTCCATACGACGACAAAAGCCATAAAGGCGCGTTGCCCGTTCTGCATGGGAGGCGCTTAACAGACGGCGTGCCCAATGAAACGTGTGGCCCCTTTTCGCCAACAGCTCATTAGCAATCGTATAGGCATTTGCCGGAGACACGGCCATGTTCTCTCGCGCCATCACGCGAACTGCCGCTCTTTACGTATGATCAACTTAGCGGCTGGAACCATCGCGTCGACGACCTTGGCCGAACACAGCACGCCCGGCAAGCCAGCGCCGGGATGCGTTCCCGCGCCTACTAGGTATAGATTGCGAATACCTTCGGCACGGTTATGGAAACGGAACCAAGCGGACTGCCTGAAGATCGGCGCCACCGAAAAGCCGGCCCCGTTGACGCTAAGATAGTCCTGCTTGAAATTCTGCGGCGTCATGGTGAACTCCGCCGTGATGGTCTCGGCCAAACCCGGCAAGATCGTGCGGTCTAGGGCAGCCACAATGCGGTCGCGCAGTAGAGGGCCTTCTACGGCCCAGTCTATGTTTGCCTGTAGATTTGGCACCGGGCACAGCACGTAGAAGCTGTCGCAACCAGCGGGGGCAAAGGAGGGATCGGTGGCGGTCGGCCGATGCAAATAGAGAGAGAAATCTTGACTCAAAATCTTTTTGTTAAAGATTTCGTCGAGTAGTTCGCGATAGCGTTCGCCTAGCCAAATCGTGTGGTGGGCAACATCCGGGTAGGTTCGACGCGTACCAAAGTACATCACGAATAAGCCCATTGAGTAATTCGCTGCGGCTAACTTGAGCCGCGCGGACCAGGCTTGCTGGGTCTTAGGGACCATTGAGGTATACAGATGTGCGGCGTCAGCATTGGCGACCACCAGATCTGCAGCCAGAATCCGACCGTCGGCCAGTTCAACTGCGGTCGCGACGCCGCCTTCGACGCGTATTTTGGTGACCGTCTTGCCAAGCTGCACCGCGATACCGCGGCGCGCCATCAGCTCGCCCAAGGCGCGGGTGATGGCGCCGGTGCCACCCATCGCGAAAAACACACCGTGGGCCCGCTCTAGGTAGTGAATCAGACCATAGATACTGGTCGTATCGAAAGGGTTGCCGCCTACAAGCAAGGGCTGGATAGAGAAGGCTTGACGTAGCTTCTCATTCTTTAAGAACCTCGTCACCAGCCCCCAAACAGTGCGGTCACAGCGCAAGCGTACAAGACTAGGGATCACGCGCAACATTGTGCGAAAACGATCGAAGGGTTTGTCCGACAATTGCGTGAATCCAACGTCAAAGATCCGCTTCGAGTGCTCGAGCAGACGTAGATAACCTTCTCTATCGTCGGCTGAGATGCGACTAATTTCGGTCAAGGTATCGTCAAGCGTGCCGCCGTAATCGAAGTGATCGCCGTCAGCGAAGCAGAAGCGATACCATGGCTTCACTGGTACCAACTTAACGTGATCATCGAAGCGTTCGTCAAAGAGGGCAAACAGTTCCTCGAACAAACCCGGAGCCGTGATGACGGTCGGGCCGGCGTCATGGCGGAAACCGTCGCGTTCGAAAACTTGGGCGCGTCCACCAAGCTGCTGGCACCTGTCGATCAACGTGACCCGGTAGCCTTTGGCTCGCATCCGGAGCGCGCTCGCGATCCCACCAAAACCTGCACCGACCACGATTACATGAGGCGCTGTAGCAACCATCCGATCCGCACGCACGGACCTATTGGCATGCGGCTCATTGGCCCGCGCGGAGATTCTTGCATATTCCGCGTTCATCTCCGCTCCTGTTATCGGGCAATTACAATTCAGAGGCTGGCAGGTGTTACAACACCTGCCAGCCTTGCAGCGCTTATCGAGTGCCTGCCTCGGCTTCACTTTTGCGTACTGCGATCATGTAGATCAGCACGCCGAACACCGCTTTGGCGACAACGTCAGCCACCGTGTAGCCGACCTGTACTGCGGTCGTTGCTGCCCCACCTGTGAACCCGATCATTGGAAACACGAACACGATTGGGTAGAACAACCACGAGACCACGGTCAACGTCCGTGCCGCGCTGATCAGGCCGCGGGCTTGCTCGGGCTGCGAATCGATGGATTTCTTCAGGCCGATGTACAGGTCATAAACAATCACTGCGAAAGGCACCATCGCCAGCGCCCACCACGTCCAGCGAGTGCTAGGGTCCGACGAGATTTCACCCGGATAGCCGAGCACGACCATGAGCGCGGCAAGCAGTCCTAATTTCGTTGCCTTCGCCCGCGTTTCGCTCCCCGACAGGCGCATTACCAAGATTAACTCCACAAGTAATAAAGGAACGGTGAGTAGCCAGTCGACATAGCGGTAGGCGTCGTTAAACTTTGCCCCGGTCTGCTTCATCGCACCATCCACTAGGGTGTAGGCGCCCTCCCAACTGTTGAAAATTCGGACGTAGTGATACAGCGCAATCAGTGTCACCAAACCAGTCACAGTGATTGCCGTTCGATAGGGCGGCGCTACTTGCGAGCGCGAAAGAAAGAAAAAAACGGTCGCCGCACCCATCACGGCAATCGTGAAAGAGAAGGCGTTATAAACCAGACCGAACTGGCCAATAGAGATGACATCCATAAAGATCTTTCGGAGTTAGAAAAAGTATGATGTATATATTCTGACGAGCGCAACGCTATTTAAAACCTCTTCAATAAAGTTGTCAACAGCGTCAATTCGCGGTGGCGCGGTCGGCCAGTTGCCATATTCAGCGAGAACGGGTTGACACTTGTTATCGGCTGCGCTGTGTCGCGGACAGCATCGCTGGGCGCCGAGCACTTGGATTCACGGCTCGCAATTGCGCGAGAGGAGCGAAAATTTCTGCGAAAGTTGTCATGGGTGCTGACGGAGTCGACTGACCGACACACCGCGTTCAAGTATTTGCGGCGTAGCAAAAGACGACTGCTAGTGCGATTTGTGCTCAACGTAGACCGGAGCAATGGAACCACCCAATCCGGAAGAGGCGGTATTACTAGCCCACCTTGACTTGTTTGTCGGCGCGGTGAGCGCGCCCCACAATGTCAGAACCGTGAAGGGTGAGAGTTATCAGCCCGCTTTTTGAACGATGGCAGCGCAGTGCTATTTGTGTCTGAGCGGACCAGCAGCGCCAATATTTACCGTGATGAGATTGCCAGCGGGATTTCGACTACCGTGACTCAAGCCAAAGAGTTGATCTACTTTCCAACGCAGCTTGCCGATGGCAGTGGTTTTTCAGCAGTTCGTGTAGTGCACCCGGCGCTTACGTTGAGGAGTTAACGGCCGCCCGTGAAGCTTGTAGGGTGAGATAGCAAACCCGTCGCAGCAGCGGTGGTCGCGCTAAGCGTCGGCCACCACGCCTGGATTGGTGACCAGCAGCTAGCCCTCTTCCTATTGGCCCAAGACAGGATCATTAGGCTCGCGAACGTGCGTGCAATACGTCGGTTTCGACGCAGCGCGAGACACAATCCTCAGTATTTTGCTCGCAACGGCGCGAATCGTCGCGAAGGGCCGGTATTGGCCGAACTGCGAAATGCCAAAGTTGCTTCAAATTTTTGCATGATCGTCTTAACAATAAACTCCCCGATTGGCAGGCATTTCCAAGCATTTTGTGCTGAAAACACCCGCCAATCGGGGAGTTTCCCTTCCCGCAAAAGAGCCTCCTACTTCACCGCGTTACGCACCTGCTCCAGCGCCGTCGGATCTTCAATGGTGGTGAGATCGCCCGGATCGCGCGACTCACATAACGCCTGAATCGCACGACGCAGCAATTTCCCCGAACGGGTCTTTGGTAACGCAGTGACAAAGTGCACGCGCGCCGGCCGACCAATCGCGCCGAGTTCGTGATCCACCGTTGCCATCACTTCCTTCTCTTGCGCCGCCGCAAGTGCCACGCTCGCCACCAACGCACCATCCTTTACGACTGCAAAGGCGACTGGCACCTGCCCCTTAAGTGCATCGGCCACACCGACCACCGCGACCTCCGCGATATTCTTATGCGCTTGAATCGCCTCTTCAATCTCGCGTGTACCGAGGCGATGTCCCGCGACGTTGATCACATCATCAGTGCGACCCATGATGTAGTAGTAGCCATCTGCGTCGCGCGTCGCCCAATCAAAGGTGGTGTAGACCTGCTCATCCTTGAACATGCCAAAGTAGGTTTTGACGAATCGCTCGTCGTCGCCCCAGATGGTCGACATACATCCCGGCGGCAGTGGCGGAACGATACACAAAACACCCTTCTCATTCGCCGCAACGGGCTTGCCGGTTTCGTCGTGTTTGAGTTTGACGTTGTAGCCATAGACCGGAAAACTTGGGCTGCCGAGTTTGCGCGGTGTGTCTTCGATGCCGGGCTGTGCAGACAAAATCGGCCAGCCAGTTTCGGTTTGCCAATAGTTGTCGATGACTTTCACACCGACGCCCTTCTCAATCCAATCACTGGTTGGCTGATCGAGCGGCTCCCCCGCCAGATATAGGTATCGCAGTGTGGAAGTGTCGTACTTTGTCAGGTAGTTCGCGTCCTGCTTTTTGAGCACGCGCACGGCGGTTGGTGATGAAAACATCGCCACGACTTTGTATTGCTCCACAAGCTTCCACCAAATGCCGGGGTCCGGCCGGATCGGTAAGCCCTCATACATGATGGTGGTTGAGCCGTTTATCAGCGGCGCGTAAACAATGTAGGAGTGGCCTACCACCCAACCGATATCCGACGTGCAGAAGTACGCTTCACCGGGCTGCGTTGCATAGATATTTGGCATCGACGCCGCTAACGCGACCGCATAACCGCCAGTGTCGCGCTGCACGCCCTTTGGTTTGCCCGTCGTGCCGCTGGTGTACAAAATGTAGGATGGATGGCTCGACTCGACCCATTCACACGGCACAATCTCGCCCTGATGGCGCGGCGCAAGTGCCGCGTATTCCATATCGCGACCCGGCAGCGTTTGCATGCCTTTATCGAGATGCCGATTGACGATCACCACGTGTTTCGGCGGGTGTTGCGCGAGGCTGATCGCTTCATCGGTCAGCGGCTTCAATGGAATCACTTTGCCGCCGCGCGAGCCGGCGTCGGCAATGATCATGACCTTCGGCTTGGCGTCGTCAATACGTGCAGCAAGGGAGGCCGCTGCGAACCCGCCAAACACCACCGAATGAATCGCGCCAATACGCACAGTCGCCAGCATGGCAAACACCGCCTCGGGCACCATTGGCATATAGATCAACACCCGATCGCCTTTGCCCACGCCTAGCGATTTCAACACCGCTGCAAAGCAATTTACCTCTTCCCACAACTGTCGATAAGTGTAGCTACGCGTGTCCTCGACCTCAGAGGATACCCATACGAGCGCTGCCTGATCGGGCCGGGTCGCCAGATGGCGGTCGATGGCGTTGTAGCAGAGATTGGTCTCACCACCAACAAACCATTTGGCAAATGGCGGCTTGCTGAAGTCGCAAACCTCATCAAATGGTTTCACCCAATCGATGCGTGCAGCTTGGGCTGTCCAGAACGAAGCTGAGGACAGGATGGATTGGGAATGCGTGGTCTTGTAGGTCGTCATGGTTGTCTGCCGTCCTGCGGTGCTCAACGTGTCGTTTGTGTGCAGACCACGGCTGCGCTTTACTTGAACATCACTTCTTCAATCGCGTTCAACAGTGCCTTCGACTTTGCCGGCTTTGTGAGGTAGCCGTTTGCCCCCATCTTCAGCCCTTTCATGATGTCCTCCAGCGCGCCGAGGCTGGATAACATCAATACGGGTAGGGTCCGCAAACTACTGCTGGAGCGAATACGGTTAAGAATGTCAAAGCCATTCGCGTCGGGCAGCAACACATCGAGTATGACCAGATCGGGTTTGGCTTTCATACCGACCACAATACCGGCGCGGTTTGTCGCGACGAGTACCTTGTAGCCCGCTTTTAACAACATGCGTTCCAACAGCGCTGACGTGACCTCATCGTCTTCGACAACCAATATCGTTGGTGGCGCAGAAGCAGGTGCGCGGCGCGGCGCATCTGGAAACAGCCGCACGAAAAAACCATTACTGGTCAGCTTGGATTCGCCAATGATCGCCTCGTCGTTCATCGCCGCTTCTTGTTCGGGCGTGGGCGCCGGTTCGGGCACCACATTCATGGGATCAAGTAGCGAGGTGAAGTCAAGATCGAAGTCGTCTGAGACTGCCATACAAGATATGCCTGTTATGAATCTATCAATGCAACGCATCGGGGATCGACTGTTGCCGCAAGATTTACGCTAGTTTAGCAAAGGGTAGCTGCCTCGGTACGGGTAAACAACAATTCGCAGCAATAGGCGAGCGAGTCAGTCAACAATCCTTAAATCCTGACCACCACGCGCCCCCGTAGCGTTCCTGCCATGATCTCCGTTGCCGCAGAAAGTGCGTCATCGAGGCGAATTTCACGCGAAATGACGTCAAGCTTCGCGAGGTCCAGCTCTGTTGCCAGTCGGTGCCACGCAGTTCGCCGAAACGGCTGTGGTGCCATTACGCTGTCAACGCCGGCCAGTGTGACGCCGCGCAAGATAAAGGGCGCCACGTTGCTCGGAAAGTCCATCCCCTGCGCCAACCCACAGGCCGCGACCACGCCGCCGTAGCGGCTTTGCGCGCAGGCATTTGCCAACGTAAAGGAGCCGACCGAATCGACGACCCCCGCCCAACGCTCTTTTTGCAGTGGTTTGCCGGGCGCGGAAAGTGTCGAACGGTCGATGACGTCTTTCGCCCCTAACGCGTTCAGGTACGGCGCTTCGTTCACTTTTCCGGTCGAGGCAACCACGTCGAAGCCCAAACCGGATAACAAGCTGATCGCAACACTTCCCACTCCACCTGACGCTCCCGTCACCAATATTTCGCCTTGTTGTGGCGTCACACCGTGTTTTTCGAGCGCCATCACACACAACATTGCGGTGTAACCCGCCGTGCCAATCGCCATCGCCTGCTTGGTCGTGAGACCTTCCGGCAACGGAACCAACCATTCCCCGCTGAGTTTTGCGGTCTCAGCCAGGCAACCCCAATGAGTTTCACCGACGCCGAAGCCGTTAAGAATAAATCGGTCACCGGGTGCCCAAGCAGGGTGATTGCTCGCCACCACTGAACCTGCGCCGTCGATGCCCGGCACCATCGGCCAGCGTCGCACCACCGGTGCTTTGTTGGTCAGCGCGAGTGCATCCTTGTAATTGATCGTCGAGTACTCGATGGCAACTTCAACGTCGCCAACTTCGGGCAATAAATCACGTTCAATCGCGGTCACCGAGGCGGAAAATAGATCCTCAATTTTGGTCAGCAAGATCCCGCGAAACGTCGACATGAATGAAACTCCTAATCAAAATAAACCTCCGATCTGCCTGGCGCCTGGCGCCTGACGCCTGACGCCTGACGCCTGAATGGCGGCTGTCAGCGCATCAGGTCGCCTGCAGCACCTGCGGATTATGTGCAGATGCGTGTTTACGTGAAAAATATTCTTTCGATTGCATTTCGCGCAGGCGTGACGCGGTGCGCGCAAATTCGGCTGAAACCATCATGCTCGCGTCGGATGATGTGTTGGCGCTCAGCGACGCTGTTGCTCCCGCCACACGATCGTCAATCACTAACCATTCCGGCGCGGCATCCGCCGAACAAATCAACTTCACACGCTGGTCATAAAACACATCCACCAACCAAGTCAGCCGACGCACGACGTCGGCGCGGTTCTTCGCATGAAGTTGTGGAATATTTGACACTAGTACGGTGTGGTATTGGCTGGCGATCTCCAAATAATCGAGCTGACTCCGCGGATTGACACACAATTCACTAAAATCAAACCACACCACACCTTTTGCGCGGCGAATAAAGCCCATTGGGCGACTGCCAATCGTAAGCGTTCCGTCGGTCGCAAAACCGGATTTCGACATCGCCGAAAATGCTCTCGCCAGCGCCTGCTCAGTAACCGCATTCGCGGGTGTGTGGTAGACCGGAATCGATTCGAGGATGCGTTGACGGTGGTCCCGTTCGCCGCCGATCTCTAGCACCTCAAGGTCACGATTAAGTAAGTCAATGGTCGGCAAGAAGCGGGAACGCTGTAAACCGCTGGCGTACAGGTCATCGGGTTTGTAGTTCGACGTCATGACCAGCACCACAACTTTTGCGGTGAGTAACTCAAGCAGACGCCCAAGGATCATCGCATCGGCGATGTCGGAAACATGAAACTCATCGAAGCACAGCAGACGTAGCTGCTTTGCGATGGTTGTTGAGACCGCGTCAAGCGGATCCTCTTCACCCGAATGCGCGTGCATCTCGGCGTGTATTTCCCGCATGAACTCGTGAAAATGAACCCGCCGTTTACGCTTCAACGTCGAGACGTTGTAGAACGCATCCATCATCAACGATTTGCCGCGCCCGACACTTCCCCAAATGTACAACCCGCGTGGCGGCTTCTTCCCGCCACCAAAGTTGGTCACCAGCCGATTGATCTTGCCTTGTCGATATTGGCGATAGTTTTCCATCTCGCCGTGCAAGCGATCAAGATGATTCAACACCGCGATCTGGGCCGGATCGGCTTCAAAATCGTGACTCTGCGAAAACTTCCAGTACCACTCGAGTGGTGAGCCGGCTTCAATGCTCGCCGCCTCACCGGTTTCACCGGAGATGTTGGGAAGGGTTTCGGCGGATGCGTTCATTTGTTGCTGGTGTTAGAGAACCGCAGATGGACGAAGACGGAGAAAGCTGGGCGCAAATGGAACCCGACTATTGACGGCCTTCTTCAAGCAAAAATGTCTCAATCTACCCATCGTTGCTAGACTTTTGCGTTCGCATTTGTTGGCGTTCATCTGCGCTAAGCTGCGTTTAGCTGCGCTCATCTGCATCGCGTTGCGTCAATCTGCGGTTTCAATCGCATTTCACAATCACATATTCAGCGTACGTTTATCCACCGCTAGCGCGGCTTCGCGTACGGCTTCGGATAACGTCGGATGTCCGTGCACAATCCTCGCAATATCCTCCGAGGCCGCCTTAAATTCCATTGCGGTCACAATTTCCTGAATCAATTCGGACGCGTGCGCATGGATGATGTGGCCACCAAGAATTCGATCCGTCTTCGCGTCCGCGATGATCTTTACAAATCCGCCCGGCTCGCCCTGCCCCAGCGCACGGCCGTTTGCCGCAAACGGAAACTGCCCCGTCTTGACCTCGACACCTTCGGCCCGCAGTTGCTGCTCAGTCTTGCCCACCCACGCGACTTCTGGCGAGGTGTAGATAATCCACGGGATCGTGTTGAAATCAATATGCGGTTGCTGGCCGGCAATGCGCTCGGCGACCGCCACGCCTTCATCTTCCGCCTTATGCGCCAACATCGGCCCGCGCACCACATCCCCAATGGCATAGACGTTCGGCAAATTGGTAGCGCAGTGATCCTCGACTTCAATCATGCCGCGATCCGTCAGCTTCAATCCAACGTTGTTCGCGCCCAGCCCGTCGGTGTTGGGAACGCGTCCAACCGAGACAATCAACTTGTCACACTCAAGTTTTTGCGCAAGCCCTTTATCGTCGGTGTAGTCGACGGTGATGCCGGTCTTTTTGGTCGTAACCTTGTCAATTTTCACGCCGAGCTTAATGGTAAGACCCTGCTCCTTCGTGAACACCTTCCACGCTTCTTTCTGCACCGATTCATCGACTGCGGCGAGGAACGTTGGCATCGCTTCCAGCACGGTGACGTCAGAGCCGAGCCGGCGCCAGACACTGCCCAACTCTAAACCGATCACCCCGGCACCGATGACACCGAGGCGTTTTGGTACAGCAGCAAATGCAAGCGCGCCCTCGTTGTCACAGACGTTTACGTTATCAACTGTAATGCCGGGTAGATGACGCGCCTTCGACCCGGTTGCGATAATGACGTGTTTGGCAACGACCTGCTCTTTTGCCTCACCATTTTTCACTTCAATGGTGTACACCTCTCCACCACTAATGAAGGCGCCAAAGCCCTTTAACCACGTAATCTTATTCTTGCGAAACAAGAACTCGATACCCTTGGTCATCTTGCCCACGATTGTGTCCTTTCGGACCTGCATCTTCGTGACATCAACTTTTAGCCCCGAAATGCTAATGCCGTGATCGCCAAACTTGTGCTCAATTTTTTCGACGTTCTCTGACGACTCAAGCAACGCCTTGGACGGGATACAACCCACGTTGAGACAGGTGCCACCCAGGGCCATCTCACCTTTCGGGTTTTTCCAACCTTCAACACAGGCGACACTAAAGCCCAACTGCGCGGCACGAATCGCCGCAATATAGCCGCCAGGCCCAGCGCCGATCACAACAACGTCGAATGATTTAGACATGATGATTTCCTAAAAAACTAAGTGCTGAGATAAAGTCCACCAGCCCGCCCACCAGCCCGCCCA
>JACMOJ010000385.1 GCA_014378085.1 Burkholderiales bacterium
CGCCCGTGGTGTACCTTTATATGGACCGATTCCGCGTGTGGAGTAAACGCAAATTTGCGCGTAATCGCGGCAGCGTCGCTTTGGAGACTTGATGAAACGCAGCAAAATTTGGTGTGCCGCAATCGGTGTAGCGCTACTCGGTGGCTGCGCCATCGGGCCCGACTACCAGCGCCCCGTCGTTGAAACCCCGGTCGCCTTTAAGGAGACCGCCAACTGGAAAATCGCCGAGCCGCGTGATGAAATGGCGCGCGGTAAATGGTGGAAGATATTCGGGGACAGTGATCTCGACGCGCTCATCGAACAGGTCAATATTTCGAATCAAAGTTTGAAAGCGGCGGAGGCGCGCTACCGGCAAGCAACCGCGCTGACCCAATCCGCACGCGCCAGTTATTTCCCGACTGTGTCTGGCAATGCCAGTTCCACCCGCAGCCGTAGCGCTGCCGCGCGATCAAATGGTAATAACGAGGCGGTCACGAATTACAACCTCAACCTAAGCGCAGGCTGGGAGCTGGATTTGTGGGGCCGCATCCGCCGTACCGTCGAAGCCAACGACGCGAGTGCGCAGGCGAGCGCCGCCGACCTTGAATCAGCGCGGTTGTCGCTGCAATCGGAGCTGGCGACCAACTATTTCCAGTTGCGGGTGAATGATGCGCAAAAGCAACTTTTTGCAGACACCATCTTAGCCTTTGAGAAATCGCTCGAGCTGACACGTAATCGCTACGCGGTCGGCGTGGCGGGCAAGGTAGATATCGTGCAGGCCGAGACGCAGCTCTTCAGCGCGCAGGCGCAGTCGATTGATCTTGGCGTACAACGCGCCCAACTCGAACACGCCATTGCGGTTCTAATCGGTAAAGCGCCGACTGGCGTTTCCGTAGCCAACATTGAATCAAACGCCGGCGCCAAGGTGGACTGGAAAGTAGCCCTGCCTGCATTCCCGGTGGGGATGCCCTCGACGCTACTCGAACGCAGGCCCGATATCGCCGCCGCTGAACGCCGCGCAGCTGCGGCAAACGCGCAGATTGGTGTTGCCAAGGCAGCCTATTTCCCGACACTAAGTCTTTCCGGCTCCGGTGGATTTTCAAGCCTCGCGTTGGCCAACTGGATTTCGGCACCGAACCGCGCCTGGTCGCTCGGGCCATCTCTTGCCGCGACGATAATTGATTTCGGCAAACGCGGCGCATTGACCGACCAAGCAATTGCCTCGTACGACCAGACGGTTGCAACCTATCGCCAGACCGTGCTCGAAGCATTCCAGGACGTGGAAGACAATACCGCTGCGCTGAGAATTTTGGAACAGGAAGCCAAGGTGCAGGCAGAAGCCGTCAGAGCCGCGCGCGAATCGGAGACGCTGACGCTCAATCAATACAAAGCCGGGACGGTCAGCTACCTGAGCGTAGTGACCGTGCAGACAGCGTTGCTGTCGAATGAGCGTACCCAAGTGGGATTACTGGGACGCAGACTTAGTGCCACGGTGGGGCTGGTGCGGGCGTTGGGCGGTGGGTGGAATGCGTCGGATCTGGTGGCGGTGAAGTAGTATTTTCAATGCGGTTTGCAGCGCAAATCCGCATCGCAAAAAAAACGGTAAGTCTAATGCTGGCGAGGCGTTTGGCGGCAAAACGGTCTGAAACACTTGCCAGTGCTTGTGTTTGGCATAGAAATTTCAATGAACCTTTATTCCGTTCGCCTTGAGGTTTCTTTAGTCTAAATGAGCTGAGTTGAATCAATAAAGCCAGCTCATTGCTACTTTAATGTCTCAGCACGGACGGAAGTTTTTGGAAAAACACGGTTGTGCTACGGTTCCGGGCAAGCCTTCTGGCGACGAGGTGCCCGGCACACATGCCAGTATCCTGTAGCAATCTGGACTTAAGAAATGAGGAATGCACGCGTTACGCGATCGCGATCGAGAAAGCCCAAGGAATTTTTCGACGTACGTTCCCGATCATCCTGAGTGCGTCGCGACCGGTACAACATTTGGCGAAATAGAGTCGCAAATTCGTAAAGCGATTGAGTTTCATATGGATGACATGCGCGAAGACGGCACGACTGTTCTCCAACCAGCCAGCCAGCCAGTCGCGTCGAGTACGTGGAAATTGCGGCATAACTGGTCGTCCAAGCTTCGTCGACGCGCAAGCGCGTTGCGACTCGACTACAGCGTTAGTCTTTGACACACAGATTAGTCATGGCCGGAGCGCCCTGTTTCAAATGCGGCGACTGGGAGCAGGCTCCAACTGCCAGGTGCGTGTGCGGATTCATCCCGGCGAAAGGTGCGAAGAGCTTATAGGATCACCTTCGAAGTTAAAGTTAAATTGCAGCTTACGAAGAGTTGTGCAGCGATGCAAAAAAAGCGTAAGGACACAAGTGCTGATCCCTTCCGCCAAGGTGATCCGCAGTAAGCAGAAGCAGACGTCGCTGAATACGATTGGTTCTTGGTGTAAGAACCTGCCAGTAAGCCCTGCCAATACTGATCTACGCAATCTTAAAATGCGGATTCTGGATCAGCCCGACGACATTGCCGAACGGGTCCAATACGGTCGCGACGAGAATGCCGTCGCCGACATCCTTGACTTCACTTTGCGGTTTCGCGCCCAACGCGACCACGCGCGCAAATTCGGCGTGCGCATCGTCCACACCCCAATACGTCGTCGGGCTGTCGCCTGCATCTTTATCACCCGGCGGCAATAGGCCCAATTCAAATCCGCCGACATTGAAGCCAACGTAAAACGGTTCATTGAAGTAGGGCGCATAGCCGATAACGCTGGTGTACCACGCCGTGGCCTTACCTAGATCGTTTGAGGGATAGATGATGGTTCGCAAGCCCTTAAACATATGTGCCCCCTTTGCGCGGCCGGCGCCGTTATCGATTGAAGATGGACAACGTATAGTTCGTCAACGTCAAGCCAATCTTCCCGTCAGCGGAAACTTCGTTGTTGAAGCTGAAATTGTCGATTGCGTAATCAGCGATATCGGGCGACAGCACAGGGTCAAGTGCGCGCGCCTTGGATATGACAAAGGCGACATCCTGTTTACGTAAGCGAAAGGCAAATAGTGTCGCTGTAAGCGGGCACGAGCCGGTGTTGTTCAGAGTGTTGCACCAAAACGAATTGCCGGAAAGTCTGACGCCAAACCCGGGATTGTCGCGAAATACCGTAGAGACGATTGCATTGCCAACGCCAAAATCCTTGCCATAAAAATCACCCTCGGGCGTGGTGGGAAGTGGTGCCACTGCTGCTGCGCCGATGGTGATATAGAAATTGCGTCGGCTTTTGGTGTCGATCATTTCAATGACCGGATGGCTTTGGGCGTACCCCTGTTCATTGGCGCGCTGCATTGTTCTGACGAGCAGACCGAAAGAAAGCTCTATATCGCGATTCACACTATCTTTCCTTGGCATGACTCGGCGATCAGTTTCACCCGTTGCTGGCGGCGTGGTCGTGAACTGGTAAATCGGGTTGACGCTGGTCGCTGGTATCGTGGTCGATATGTCAGCGCCGTTGACGTAAATACCGATTTCAGAACCGTTCACGGTGGTTTGGGCAAATGAGCGGGTATCAATTTCGTAGTTGCTGCCCGAGGATTGAGCGGTATGCACGTCACCAATTGTTCCCGTTCGACGCGAGAACGGGATGACAGCCGGATCAGTCTGCGTTTGTTGATTCAACGGAATGATTCTTGGCATTTCCGCTTGCTGATTGATGCCGACGCAACCACCGAGCCCGGTGACTTCATCTTCGCAAAGTGCGCTTCGAACAACACGTGCAGGTACGAGCGTGAAGCTGGAGGCCGGCGTTTCAGCAGTGGGGGGTATTGGGATGGTGGCGGCCGTCGAGTTGCCGCCATCGCCACCACCGCAAGCCGAGATAATGAGCATCACTGCGATGTTCCCTCCGGCCAATAAAAATTGATTGGTGAATTTGCTCATGGGAGCGTCACTTTTTCACTTGCCGTAAGTTTTCCAATCCGGATGCGCGACGCGCAGGTCGCGCTGCTGCTCAACGAGCACCTGATAAAAGGTGAGCCTGGACGCGGCAATTTTTCCTTGCTCGCCCGCTTTGATGACGTTGCAGCCCGGCTCATCGATATGCGCGCAATCGTTAAACTTGCAGGTGCCAATGAACGGTCGAAAGTCCGGCATCGCGTAGGCAATGTCGTCGTCAGGCAGATGCATCAGACCGAAGGA
>JACMOJ010000386.1 GCA_014378085.1 Burkholderiales bacterium
ATTGGCGCGGCATACTGGTTCTTTAGCGGCGTAAAGCTCAAGGATGCGATGCGCAAGCGGAAGTCGAAGAAGGTCGTGGAGTAGCTTGAATTCCTCAACAGATAAATCGTTTTCGGCCAGCATTTATTGCCGCCCGAGCTGGAGTACCCAGCAACGGGCTAAAACCGTATGGCGCAAAGCATGGGTATTGATTTTTGTCTCATGCATCCATTCGATCGTTGAGTTTCAAAACTCAACTGAATACAAAACCAACTCCTCTGCGTCGCCAGGGAAGCGCGTCGCACGCTCGAACTTCATGCCGATTTTGCTCATCAGCGCGATCGACGACACATTGTCCGGCGTGGCGATCGCAACCACCCGAGCGAGCTTCAACATATCGCGTCCATACGTAAGCGTTGCCGTCGCCGCCTCGACCGCGTAGCCCTGTCCGCGAAAGGCCGGCAGAAAGGCAAAGCCAATATCAGCGTCGTCGAGGCCTTCGCGTTTGATCAAGCCGCACATACCAATCGGCTTTCCGTCGACCGTACGCTGGACAAGATAGAGACCGTACCCGAGTGTTTTGTATTGGGCAATATACGTCTTGGCCATATACGAACGCGCGTCGTGTTCATTGCGCACACCACGATCGCCGATGAAGCGCAGCCACGCCGGATCATTCAGCAGTTCGACAAAAAAAGCCGCATCCGCAAAATTAAAGCGCCGCAACTGCAGACGTTTTGTCGTAATTTCAATATCTGGCACCTGCCACGCCCCCACACTCACAAATTTATCTGTCAACAGCGCAACACAACTCGCTTATTATTTACCGATTATTCCAACGCGTTCCGCGCCCACGCCTAAAATATGAAAATTCGATCAGCGCCGTTTCTCCTCATCATCCATATGGTGTTTCTCGCGATGTTTGGCGCGGGATGCGCGAGCACCAACCAACTGGACGTCGCCGATGTGCTAATTACCAACGGGCGCATTGTCGACGGCTCCGGCAATAGCTGGACGCGAGGCAGTGTGGCAATACGTGACGGCAAGATCATCCGTGTCGGCAACTTCGGCGATGTTCGCGCTGCGCGCATCATCGACGCAAAAAACCACATTGTGGCGCCGGGCTTTATTGATGTACACGCGCACATTGAGTTCGGATTGTTCGAAACACCGACGACAGATAATTTCATCCACAACGGCGTGACTACGGTCATCACCGGTAACTGCGGCGGATCTGCCGATAGTCTCAACGAATTCCTTACGCGTATTGATGCCTCACGCACCTCGATCAATGTGGCGTCGCTAGTCGGCCACAATACCGTGCGCCGCCAAACCATGGGGTTATCCAACCGCGCCGCTTCGGCGGATGAGCAGCAGAAAATGGAAACGCTGGTTGAGGCCGCAATGAAAGACGGTGCCGTTGGTTTATCCACCGGCCTCATCTATCTGCCTGGCGTTTACAGCGACACGGCCGAAGTTGTGGGACTCGCCAAAGTCGCAGCAAGACATCGGGGTGTGTATGCCTCGCATATCCGCAATGAAGGCAACAAAGTCACCGAGGCAATCAATGAGGCGCTGAATATCGGCCGTGCGGCGAACATGCCGGTACAGGTTTCTCACTTCAAGGTCAGCGCGCCCGCCAATTGGGGCAGATCGCGCGAGACACTTGAACTGATTGAACAAGCGCGGCGCGACGGGCTGGACGTGACGATCGACCAGTATCCGTACACTGCCAGCAGCACCAGCCTCAGTGTAATGCTGCCGGAGTGGGCGATGGAAGGTGGTAACGACGACATCAAGAGGCGGCTGCAGGAGCCCGCCACACGCATCAAAATCGCAACAGAGATGTTGGCCAACGCCAACGCGTCAAAGCGCCCGAGCTTTGCCTTTGCGGTTGTCGCCCGCCATACCGCCGATCCGACGTTAAACGGCGAGAGTATCGCCTCGATAAATCTCGCGCGAGGCAGACCTGCCGGGCTTGCACCCGAAATTGAAACGATTCTTGATCTGCTGATTGTCGGCGGCGCTCAGATGGTTTTTCATGGCATGAGTGAGGACGACGTGAAGTACTTTATGGCCTATCCATTCAACATGATTGGTGCTGACGGCGGCGTTCAGAACGGCAAAGGTCAGCCACACCCCCGCAGCTACGGCACCAATGCCCGTGTGCTTGGCAAATATGTTCGCGAGGATAAAGTAATCCGACTGGAAGAAGCAGTACGCCGTATGACGTCGCTAGCGGCGCAAAAATTTCAGCTGAAAGACCGCGGCTTACTCCGCGAAGGCTTTGCTGCGGATATTGTTATCTTTGATGAAAACACGGTGGCCGACAAGGCGACCTTCGAGCAGCCGCATCAATTTTCAGTCGGCTTCGATTACATCTTGGTGAATGGTGTGGTCACCGCTGAGAGCGGCAAACACACCGGTGTGCGCAATGGTCGGGCGCTACGCGGGCCCGCGTTTATCGCCGCGCGTTAGTTGTGCTAGCCCTGCAACACCCGCTTCTTTACACATTTAGACGCTGTCCGTATGCGATTCGAGCGCGGCTTGCGATAAAGGCAGCGGGACTAGAAGTCACTCAGCATGAGGTCTCGTTGCGCGACAAACCCGCCGCGATGATCGCGATCTCGCCCAAAGGCACGGTGCCGGTACTGCAGCTCACTGACGGCCGCGTGATTGAAGAAAGTATCGACATCATGTGTTGGGCGTTGGCGCAGCACGACCCGAGCAAGTGGCTTGAGGTTAACGTCGACGAAGCCGACGAAGCCGCTGCACTGATCCGATTGAACGACGGCGATTTTAAACAAGCGCTCGATCGTTATAAATACTCGGGTCGCCATCCGGAAAGACCAGCGGCCGATTACCGAGGCGACGGCGAGCGCTTTCTCGCGCAGCTTGAAGCACGACTGCTCTTCCAGCCGTTCCTTACTGGCCAAAATGTCCGCTGGGTCGATGCGGCGGTGTTCCCGTTTGTCCGCCAGTTCGCGGTAGTGGATCCGATCTGGTTTGAGACCGCGCCTTACCCAAACGTGCGCCGTTGGCTGCAGCATTGGCTGCATTCGCTGCTATTTGTCGCCGTGATGAAGAAGCCAACTAGCGAGCCGGCTCAGCCAATCTGCCAGCCGATCTCCCGCCTCACAGATACGGACCCATTAAACGTTTAAGGCAGGTTTGCAGCTTCCCGTTACCGTCGTTTAGGAGTACGATATCTGACGTTTTTAACTGGACTCAATAGGATCATAGACATGTCGACTGCCGCTGCTGCCCCCGCCCGCCCCGCCCCTGCCGCCGCTCCGGCTGCCTCTGCTGGGTCGTCTGCAAACCCAGTCGTCGCGACGGCTGAACGCCTCTACATTCAGCTGATCGCCGGTGCCGTCGTGATTGGCGAGAACTCTGCGAAGCTGCCGGTGGATGCCAAAAGTCTCGCCAAGATGGGCCTTGGCCTCGCCAAGGCCTTCCATGACGTCGAACTTAGCCTGCGAGAGAAGCCGGTGCTCACCACCGCCACCTTCGACGCCAATATGTGCGACTTTGACGCTTGGAACACGGCAGCGACCGCGCCCAAAGCGGCCTGAAGCGGCCTGAAGCGGCCTGAAGTGGCCTGCAGTGGCCTGAATCGCTGTTACGCGCGGTTATTGCGGTGCGTGCGGTAACGGCGCTCGGCAACCGCTACTCAGTAACCGCTATTTCACAAACACGTTGTCTGCAATCGGCTCGTTCACCTTGAACTGACGCCAAAAGATGTCCATCCACTTAATGCCATCAAAGTAAAGCCGCACGCGCGTTGGCTGCACGAAGTCGACGTTTGGCGCCCGTTTGAAATCTGAATAAATGCGGTGATGAAAACCGACGTCGGTCGTGAACGCCACACTGCGGATGTATTTATTTTGCTGGTCGATAAAAAACGTCGTGACCTGTTTTTTAGGGTCGGTGATCTGCACGACATAACAAAGCGCGCCTTCGATTTGATCGTCCGTTAACCGTTCGACCTGAAATCCGTCGCGATCAGCAAACCGCAGAATGCCGAAGCCGAAGTTATTGCTCCATGAGAAGTGCTTTTGGTATGGCTTGGCTTGCTCGCTCAAGAAATTGTGGGTCGCTTTGCTATCGAAGATAAGCTGCATGAAGACGTTTTCGCCCTGCTTGGCATCAAAGCGCACTTTGCCGCTCGCCTGCCGCGCCGAGTCGTTATCGGTCGGGAACACGCGGTACATCGCGTAATCATCAAATTTCATCTGGTGCGCGGCGTCAGTTTTGCCGTACGGCGTCCAGACCGCGTCGCCCTTCAGCAGCAACGTTTTGGGTTGCTGCCAAGTGTCGCCGCCCGAGGCCACAACCGCCATTTGCAAAATTTGTTTCGCCGACGGCGCACCGAGTGCGGGCGGGGGTGTTTGCGCTGCGGCGACTGAAGCGGCAAGTAAACAGACAAAAGCCAATACCGATTTGAAAACCGTTTCCATCCCTGTTGCCATACCCATACACCCCCCTAAAAATATCGACCCAAGCAAAATTTGCCAAAGTATTGTATCGTGTTGAAAATTTGTCCGGACAACTTAAGGAGAATCGAATGAAACTGTCCAAACTTGTGATGTTGTGTTCCGCTGCCGCCATGATCAGCATTTCCCCACTGGCCAGCGCCCAAAAGCCTGCTGCGCCGGCGAAACTCGACATCAACAACCCCGATGACGTCGCAAAAATGGACCGGAAAATGCAGTCCAGCCTGAAGGACGGCGAAGAAATTGTTTATTACTGGGAAGGCAATGTCTACACCCGCATTGCGGGTGAAAAAGATCGCCAGCTATTCACCTACTATGGCATGAACATTCGCACTTCAAAGGGTTTTCAAGATCCGGTGAAAGGCTACGGCTGGCGCCATGTTTCCCGCGAAGTGTTGTTCTATCTCGACCCGGTGACCAAACAAGTGGTTCGCACTTGGAAGAATCCGTGGACTGGCGAAGAGCTTGATGTACAGCACGTGGCAAACGACCCGGTAAACGGCCGCGGTATCAGTTGGGCGCGGGGCGAGAGTGGACCTGTAAAGTTTCGTGGTCGAGAAAGTGAAGACAAGTTTATCTTCACCAACGAATACCCGCTGTTCTACAGCAATCCGCTCGCCGGAGACTATCAAGAGTACGTGGGTGGCACTTATCAAGCGATGGAAATTTTTAATTTCATTGTCGACAAAGATGATCTGCTTGATGCGACCAAGACCACCACCTATCCAGGGATTGCCTGGACGCGTATCTCTAAGTTTCTGCCTTGGATGAAGATGGGCGATCGCCAGGGATACATGATTTTTTCCGGCACCGGTAAGAAGTTGCGCGGCGGTTATGCTGCCATGCCGGAACCGATTCGCAAAGAGATCGAAACCAACTGGCCGATTTACAAGAGCGCCCCGCCAACCGACGACACCCGTCCGAACGAAACTTCGTGGACGGACTTCAAGAAAATTCTTGAGAAGAAAAAAGCCGCCGCGCAAGCCAAACCTGCGGCAGCAAAATAACGCGCAAACGCTGGCAACTCGTATCAACAAAAATGCCCGTCATCTGACGGGCATTTTTGTTTTAGTGGGTCGAAGTATCCCCGCCCCAGTTAGTCTCAATCAATTCACGCGTCTCCTCTACCGCCACCTGCCACAACGCATCCATGATCGCGTCAGGCTTTTCATAGACGCCAGCAAAGTTTCCGTCACCGAGATAGGCGCGCGTCTCAACCGGATTCAGTAGTTTTAACTTCACATAATCCACCGGCTCACGCGAGCCTTCGGGCTGCTTGACGCCGTCAATCCGGGTCGAGCGGAAGTTTTCCATCCACGAGGCGTGTGAAGCGACCGGATCAATTTCAATCACCTTTGCCCAGGTGCGCGGCGAATTCCACCAGTTGTGAAACTTAACTTTGACGGTTGGATGGTCGGCCATCCACTCGCCAAGAAAATGGCCAATTGGCGCATTGCCGCCGTGACCATTCACAATCAGGATACGTTTGAAGCCATGTGTCGCGAGGCTATCCAACACGTCTCGCACCACTGCAATCAGCGTATCCAAACGCAGTGACACGGTACCGGGGTAGGCCATAAAAGTTGGCGTATGACCAAACGGAATGGCGGGGAATACCGGCACACCGAGCGGGTCGGCCGCCTCGGCTGCAACGTTTTCCGCAAGGATAGCGTCAACCGCCAAGCTCAGATAGGCATGCTGTTCGGTGCAGCCGATGGGGATCACCGCACGATCGTCGCGTGTCAGGTACTGCTCAATCATCATCCAGTTTGTATCGCGTATGCGCATTGCGGTGGCTCCAGTGCCAGAAGTATCGGAAACGACCTAGTTGATCTAACGTGACAGGCCGAGTTAGTTGAGCGAGGTCAGTGGGGGCAGACACGCGCATTTTAAAGCGTCTGTCTTAACCGGCACGTCGCAACAACATCGACCACCGTGTAATACAGCGGCATCTTATCGTCGGCTTGGGTTCGCGAACGTCGAGGATCATGCTAGCGTAACGGTATTCGTAACTGTCCGTATTCGCGCTCTGCGGAACGCTGTGGAGCTTTTTGGAACCCCGATGATCTTTGATTCACTAAAACGTTCGACACGCAGCCAACCCACCAGCCGCGACTCGGCCGTGCGCCGTCTTGTGCAAGCCTGCCACGAATTACTCTCTGAGGAAGGCGAGGCTTCCGGTGCAACGCGTGCAAAAGAAACGCTCGCGCAATACGCCGCGTTGGATGCCGCGCAGCGAATTAGCTTCTTCCAGGCTCTAAAGACCGATTTTTCGCCGAACCCAGAAAAGGTATTAGAGGCCGCCCATGCGTATGCCCATGAGCCTTCGTCGATCAATCTTGCTGTGCTGTCAATGGCAGCAGAACCACCGCGTCAAGAATTGCTGCGGCGGTTGAATCGCGCGCCCGGCGGCACCCACGCGATCGTCGGCATGCGCGTCAAGCTGCTCGACGCATTACGCAAGGACGTAGAACTCGCGCAAGTTGATGATGACTTCCGCCATCTGCTGTCGTCGTGGTTCAACCCCGGCTTTCTCGAGCTTCGACGGGTGGATTGGAACGCGCCCGCAACGTTGCTAGAACAAGTCATTCAGCACGAAGCGGTGCACGAGGTTCGCGATTGGAACGACTTGCGACGCCGCTTGCAGCAGGACCGCCGCTGCTTCGGGTTTTTCCATCCAGCCATCGCCGGCGAGCCGCTGATATTTGTTGAGGTGGCATTACTTCCCTCAATGGCCGCCGAGATTGGTCCGTTGATTGACACCCACGCCGCGCCGGGTGACGCCGCCGGCTTCCAGACCGCAGTTTTCTATTCGATCAGTAATTGCCAGCCCGGCCTACGCGGCGTGTCACTCGGCAATTTCCTGATTAAACAAGTCGTCGATACGTTGTCACAAGAGTTCCCGCGAATTCGCGAATTTTGCACGTTATCGCCGATCCCCGGCTTTCGCGAGTGGCTCAAAGATCGTGTGACACGCGGCTTTGCGCCAGCTGACAAACGGGCAACCGCAAAGCTTCGTAAAGCACTCGTCGCCATCGCGCCACATCTGGCCTCATTCACCGTCTCCGCCAGCGAACTCCGCGGCGCGACAACGCCCTTAGCGCCACTTAAGCGAGAACTGACCACGTTATGCGCGGCCTATCTGCTTGGGGTCGGCGAAGATAGCGGCACATCTTCTGACGCCGTGGCCAAATTTCACCTAAACAACGGCGCGCGGCTAGATCGCCTCAACTGGCGTGCCGACGATTCGGACAAGGGACTTAAACAATCGCTCGGCATGATGGTGAACTACGTTTACGAGCCGAAACGTATCGAGCGTAACCACGAACAGTTTGTTCGTGGCAAAACTATCGCCGCGGGCGGTGTCGAGGATCTCGTTTAGGATGACCTGTAAAACCCATCCCGTGACACCGGAAAGCAACCATGGCATGCACAATGCCAGCCAGCCACCGAGGCGTGTTGGCTCACCGAACACGTTTGCCGGCGCGCCAGAGCAAACAACCGAAAGCCGGTTGTCTGCTCTGTTTTGGGCAAAAAATGTTTTTCAGCACTGGTTTTTAACTAGGAGTACAATTCGCTGTGACTTTTTGAAGTATGGGCAGTCGCCCAATCACATTGATATTAGGAAAAGATAATGGCAACAGGTACAGTTAAGTGGTTCAACGATGCAAAAGGTTTTGGTTTCGTCACTCCTGATGAACCCGGCGACGATTTGTTCGTGCACTTCTCCGCGATTCAGTCGAGTGGATTTAAAACGCTAGCCGAAAACCAGAAAGTCTCGTTTGACGTGACCACTGGCCCTAAGGGCAAGCAAGCGACCAACATTCAGCCTATCTAGGTTGTTTGGAATACGGAATCTAAAAAGCCCGGCTAGCCGGGCTTTTTTTCGTCTGCCCGGTCCGGCTAGCCGGGGGTTTTTTTCCGTCTGCTCGGTCCGGCTAGCCGGGCTTTTTTTCGTCTGCCCGGTCCGGCTAGCCGGGCTTTTTTTCGTCTGCTCGGTCCGGCTAACCGGGCTTTTTTTCATCTGCTTGGTCTGGCTCGCCGGCTTTTTCAATTTCAGTAAAAAGCTCGCGCCGTTTTCCCCGCATCAGCCAAAAAATTCGCCGCGCGATTTTTGACGTCACACCAGTTCCGAGACACCGATACTGACCTGCATTCAACTACCCGGTCAATCAAATGTCATTTCGCTGCTCCGCGCGATCCGCCGCCCCTTTACACATCTTTTCTCGCTAAATCCCGCAGATCCGGCGGCACAATCGATCTGCCGAGTCACGGCGGACGACAATGGATTCCCCTGCCGCATCTCGCTGGATCACACGGCGGTCGGCGAGACGCTGTTGCTGCTCAACTATATGCACCAACCAGCGGAGTCGTTGCATCGCGCATCGGGTCCCATTTATATCCGCGAAAATGTTCACACCACGTTCGACCGCATCGATGAAGTATCACCACCACTCCAGAAACGAACGCTATCGCTGCGCGCCGACGATAAACAGCACATGGCGGTGGATGCTGAGGTCTGCGACGGTAGCGATTTTGCAACACTCACGGCGCGCTTTTTTGAGCGGGCAGATGCCATGTATCTACACGCCCACTATGCAAAACGTGGGTGCTTCACGTGTAGAGCGTGATCGAGCCTAACTTACAATTACTGGTCGATTGACTGTTTATAACGCTGGCGCGCTTCTTCCTCGCGAACCACTTCGGTAATTTCTCGAATCACGCCGTATACGTCCGCCTTCTTCTGGTTGCGTGCAAACCGACCGGTTAGGACCACGTCCGGCGTCAGCTTACCCGCCTTGTAAATCGACCATATCTCGCCCGAATAGTCGGTCGTTAATAAGTCCGGCGCAAACCGACCAAACCACACCGCCAGATTCTTAATGTCGCGCTCAAGCAGCGCCTCGGCACTATTGTTGCCCGCCGCGTCAACCGCCTGCGGCAAATCGATGATGACCGGACCTTCACCGCTCACCAGCACGTTGTACTCCGATAAGTCGCCGTGGATGACACCCGCACACAACATCAGCACCACTTGGCGAATCAAAAACGCATGGTACTCGTGTGCCCGCTCCGCGCTCAGTTCAACATCGTTTAACCGCGGCGCGGCGTTGCCGTCGGCGTCGGTGACAAGCTCCATCAACAACACGCCGTTCAAAAAATTGTAGGCCTTCGGCACCCGTACCCCCGCGCCAGCCAACCGATAGAGCGCATCCACTTCCGCGCTTTGCCACGCATCTTCGAGTTGTGCACGGCCGAAGCGTGAGCCCTTTTCCATCGCCCGCGCGCGGCGGCTGTTCTTGACCTTGCGACCCTCGGTGTATTGCACGGCCTGACGAAAACTACGTTTGTTTGCCTCCTTGTACATCTTGGCGCAACGAATCTCCTCGCCACATCGCACCACGTAAACGGTCGCCTCCTTGCCGCTCATGAGCTGACGGATGACGTCGTCGATCAGCCCTTCTTCAACCAGCGGTAATAGTCGTGCGGGTGTTTTCACTTAGTTTTCACAATTGGCTTCAAAGGGCTCGGTTTGGGCGAAAATCGTACGGGATGGGTTTGTCTTGCCGCGTTAGCGTACATCCGAACCCATGTTGCTACCGGTATTGAGTTTGACGACTGGTGCCAACGCGTCCTCCTTACAGACCTGACAACAAGCCGGACAATCACGAATACCGCGCTCGCCAACGCCGCCTAGAATCGTAAACGTCGACGTCGAGCGCTGGGAGCCTGAGATTTGCCCGGACACACTCTGCACCGTCATCCATGCGCCCCAGCAAATGCTTTCGCCCTCCGTACACGATATCTTGAGTTGCTGAATTTCTGACACCGGACGAACCGAATACGCTTTTGTCTTCGCCGGCCATATCTGCAAAGACTCACCACGCGAAAAAAGCTTCAAATTAAGCGGGCGATCGGTATCGTTAATAAACTGGAACGTCATGTCTGCGGCGTGCACTGAGTTTGCGACATTTAACGCGATGATGTTGGCGGCCAACGCGGCAAAAGCGAGTACAACAAAGCGGGATGTCATCATCGAGCACCTCCATGGTCAGGGTCAACGCTGGTTTAATCACCAAGCATGATTATGCCTGCGCACCGCTATCGTTCAACTCGGCGCCTACTTTGTGACAAACGCTCGCACCGGAACCAGCGTACGCTGTGGTGCTTCCTCGTGCGGCACGTGGCCGAGGTCATCAAACATCACCAGCTGGCTGCCTGCGATATCTCTCGCAAAGCGGCGCGCCGCGTCGGGCGGAATGAGACGATCACGCCCGCCCCATAAAATCAGCGTCGGCACTTTGATTTGCGGGACACGTTCTGCCATCGCCTCCAAGTTGACTTGTTTGAGCCTTGCAGTCAGCGCGGCGCGATTGCCCTCTCGCAGGGTGAGCTCGTAATAACGGTCGACTAACGCCGGTGTTACAAGAGCGGGATTGCCGTAGACGTTGCGAATACTGTCCTCGACAATATGCCTGGGCATGGCAACCCGCGGAATCAGATTGATGACCGGTAGTCTCGCCAACTGAAACGCAATGGGAACCGAAATTGGCGCGAGCGGATAACCGGCTGCATCCACCAAAATCAACCGGTCGACACGTGCGGGCTGATCGAGTGTCACCTGCAGCGCAATTTGTCCGCCGAAGGAGCTGCCTGCGAGCACGCAACGCGTCACGCCGAGTTGGTCGAGCAGGGCATGCACGAACTGGCTGTAACGTTCGATGCGGTAATTGCCATCGGGGAAAGGACCAGTCAGCGCAAAGCCAGGCAGATCCATCCGAATGACACGGCGCGAGGCTTTCAGTTGCTCAGCCCAGCCGTCCCATGTGTGTAAGCTGGCTGAGGTGCCGTGCAACAACACGATTGGCACGAGATCGTCGCGCGGCCCTTCATCGCGCAGATGTACCTGCATGTTTTGTAGCGCGACAAACTGTGAGGGTGGCTGCGCCCAGCGCGCGCTTAGTTCGGCCACGCTACGGTCCGGTGCCCAATACCAAGCGATAAATCCAATTAGCCACGCACAGCCGATGCCAACCAGCGCGGCGATAACCTTCCAAATTTTTCTCATTTATTGATGATAAGCAATGCTCGCTCGAAAACACGCTTGCATACCGGCAGCACCCAGCTAAAGCGCAGGCGGCGAGGCCGCAAAACGATCATACCGGTGAATCGCAGGAGCTGGGCGCTGGCGGCACTTCCGGCTTGCTGCGGCGCGGCTGATTTATCCAAATGACCGTCACGTTATTGCGCGCCGCCCAGGAATCCACTAGAGCGATCTTCTGCTCGTCTACCGCTTGCGGCACCGACCAGCCCGGCAGGTTTGCGCAGCCCGATAAAGCACCCATGCCCACCACAGCACCGAGCACACAAAGCGCCTTGGCAACTTGTTTGCGACGCTGACTTCCAAATTGGTTTTGCATTTTTACCTCCTTCAAACACGTCTCACGACCCGAGCGTTGTCTCCGCGAGACCACGCACACTTACGTTATGTCAGCGAACCACGCGATGCAAGTCCCTCGATAAACGTGGCCTCGGTCAATCAACAGCGCTGACTTTGCCGGTTTGCACCCATTCCGCAATAATCGAATAGACCAAGGCCTCTTTGCCGCCAAACACGTGGGCACTTCCCGGGCTGCAACTGCGCATAAACAGCGAAACCATCGGCTGCTTCGTATCATCAATAGCAACAAACGTATAACGTTTTGCCACCGGCTCGATGTCGCGGTACAGCAGACAGCTATCGCGTTTGTGGTGCATCACCAATACCGGCACTTTGGCTTCCCGAATCGGCGACATGATGCCTTCTGCGATGGCTTCTGGCGCGGCTGACATAACCACCACGCCGTGCAGTTTTGGTGCACCGCGCTTCACGATCGCTTCTGCCACACGTGTCACCGACCGTCCACCGTTGCTCATACCGATCATGGTGATGCGTGCCACCGGGTATTGTTTCACCAGCCAATCGATCACCGCGCTGGCATCACCGATGTGCTCGGCACCAATTCGCCACGACACCGAAATGCCGTCTGGCTGATCACTCGGCAAACCGAATGCGACGGCCATGCCAAATTTCTCGGCCATCAACCCCATGGTCGACGGATTCTTACCGTGTTCGCTGAGCCCTGCGCGTGCGCGGCGCACCTTGCCGTCGGCACCGGGGAAGAACACCGCGATGTCGTTAGGTGGATTGGGGATCTCATCACCAATCTTCGCGACCGCGCGGGCGACCAAGATCTGCACCGTCACATCGCCGCGACTTTTGATGGACTCGTCGGTTTCGCGCCATGCGGCGTGCGTGGGGTGCGCCAAAACCAAGAGCCCGACGAGCAAAAGCATTCTGTCAAACATATTCAAAACTCCGAACAAATGCGTTTCATCAAAATACCAGTTGATAAAACCATCCGTTTTCATCTACGACATACGTCAACGCAACGCGCGCTGATTATGGCCTAATTGGTTTTTTATCCGACGCTTCACGCTCGCACAATTTTTGGAGTTCGCTGCATGCGCATGCACTTAGTTGGCCAGTTTATTCTCGCGTTGCTCGTTAGTGCGGTGTCCTTGGCTACCGCACAAGACACCCCACCCATCTCGTCGGCAGCAGTCGAAACGATGAGGACGCTAAATGCCTTGCCACAGGTGAAAGCAGCGCTCGCCGCGATTGAACGCGATGACGCCCTCACGTTTCGCGACCAACTTGAGTTGACCGAAATTCCGGCACCGCCATTTAAAGAGTCGGTGCGCGCCGCAGAGTACCTCAAGCGCATGCGCGCACTGGGCCTGGATGCGCGAATCGACACAGAGGGCAATGTGATTGGCGTCTTAAAGGGACGCGGCAAGGGCCCTAGGTTGGTGTTAGCAGCGCACCTCGACACCGTGTTTCCAGAAGGCACTGACGTCAAGGTAAAAAAGCAAGGTGACCGCTACTACGCGCCCGGCATCGGTGACGACACGCGCGGCCTCGCAGCCGTGTTACAAACGATCCGCTCGATGAAAGAAGCGAAGATCGAAACAGTGGGCGATATTGTTTTTGTTGGAAACGTGGGCGAGGAAGAGCTGGGCGATCTCCGCGGGGTAAAGGCGCTGTTTCGTGACGACAAAACAATCGACGGCTTCATCTCTGTCGACGGCATTTCGGTGTGGCGATTGGTGACTGCCGCGACGGGCAGTCGACGATTCAAGCTCACCTTCAGAGGGCCGGGGGGTCACAGCTTCGGCGCGTTTGGCTTACCGAGTGCCATCCATGCGATGGGCCGCGCAATTGCAAAGATGGCAGATGTACAAACGCCGAAAGAGCCAAAGACCACCTTTACCGTCGGTACGGTGGGCGGCGGCACATCGGTAAATTCCATTGCAGCAGATGCCGAACTAGGACTCGACATGCGCTCGGATAGCGCGGAGGCACTGGCCAAACTTGAGACACAAATGTTAAGCCTTGCGCAGGCGGCGGTAGATGAAGAAAACGCGCGATGGAACGTAAAGCCCGGTAACAACATCATCACGCTAACGGTTAAGTTAGTGGGTGATCGGCCTGCGGGGTTTCAGCCGGCCGCCTCACCCGTGGTAGAAAGCGCGCGCGCCGCGATCACATCGCGCGGTCTGGAAGTGCGCGCAATGGTGGCATCGAGCACGGATTCCAATTTGCCGATTTCATTGGGCATCCCCGCTGCCACACTCGGCGGCGGTGGCAACGGTGGCGGCTCACACTCGCCGGGGGAATGGTACTCGCCCACCGGCGGCTATCAAGGGCCGCAAACCATTCTCTTAACCGTATTGGGTCTGGTCGGTGTCCACGGCGCGACAACACCGCTGCTGCCAATCCGAGCGACGTCAAAATGACTGTCGCTTCCGTCACGCGCTGGGACGCCCACGCCTGCCTGCCATTGCACCCTGACGCAAGTTTCGCGCCGCTAGAGCGCTTTGCCGCCGCCGGCGTGAACTATGTATCGATCAATGTGGGCATGGATATGAATCCGGTGGCGCAGGTGATGTCGGTGATTGCGGGCTTTCGCGCCCGCCTTACCGCGCAGCCGGACAAGTACGTACTCGCCCGGCACGTCGCAGATATCGATACCGCAAAAGCGAGTGGCCGGCTTGCCTTAGGTTTTGATCTCGAAGGGGCGATGCCATTGCTTGACCGGCCGGAGATGGTGGCGCTCTATCGCGAGCTCGGCGTGAATCAAATTCACTTTGCTTACAACCGAAACAATGCCGTGGCAGGCGGCTGCCATGACGAGGTTCAGGGGCTCACACCACTCGGGCACCAAATGCTCGCCGCGGTAAATGCGGCGGGGATGCTGATGGACTGTTCGCACACCGGCCGCCGCACTAGCCTCGACATCATGGCGGCGTCCGACAAGCCGGTCATCTTTAGCCATGCCAATCCGGCCACACTCGTGGCGCATGGCCGCAATATCACCGACGAGCAGATCACGGCCTGTGCTGCAACCGGTGGCGTGGTGTGTATCAACGGTATATCAGCGTTTTTGGGCACCAATACACCATCAACAGATGACGTGGTGCGCCATGTTCGTTACGTTGCCGATCTGATAAGCGTCGATTGCGTCGGCATCGGACTCGACATCAGCTTTTTTGAAGCGGCGCTCGACGACACACCGCCAAACTTCGATCCCGATTACTGGTGGCCGGCGAGTGCCGGCTACGGCGTCGGCGCGGGCGTCAGCCGCATCACGTACACCCCGATCGAAACATGGCGTGAGTTGTCGGAGGCGTTGTGCAAGGCGGGTTTTAGCCATGCCGAAACCGAACAAGTCATGGGTGGCAACATGCGTCGCGTCGCAGCACAAGTGTGGGGCTGATACAAAAATGTTAAACCCTACTATCGACGGGCATCTTGCGGCAAAAATGGCTGAAAATACCCGCCAATACTAGCGTTTTGCGATTTATCAAATCTGCACGGCTAACGCCTTTGCCCGTCGAACAGTAGCGGCATCACACGCGCAATCTCGCGCACCAGCAGCGCTTCAATTGCCGCAACTTTTTGTGCCGATGTCAGCGCCAACCAGGGATCATCACCACTCGGCGCGCGAGCCGCCGAAAACGGCTCTGAGGCGCTCACCACGCGTGTCTTCATGACCTTACGCGATGGCAATTCGATTAGCGCCATCTGGAAAAACACGAATGGTGAAATGTAGCCGCGCCCGGCATTCCCGGTAGCGGGGTCCTTGGTCACGGCCGCGCCATTTAAGAAAAAGCCGAGCCCTTCCATTCGTGCAGCCAAGCCGGACGCACCGGGAATTAATACGCGGGTGTCATCGCGATACTTCGTAATCAAAATCAGATGGGTCGCGCCCTGTTGCGCCAGCGCACTAACAATGGCATCGGGCATCGACATCACGCCATTTTGTTCATCAAACAGCTGCCGCTGTTTGGCGAACAACACCGGGCTACGCGTGTTTAAGGCCGCCATCTCTGCGCCCGGACGGATGCGACGTACCGAATCAATGGTCGCGCGTATGGCGATGTTGTCGAACACCGGATCTTCTAGTGGCACAGCGCGCCGAAAGTTTGACTCCTCCGTATCGCTGGTACGCAGCTGCGATGCAATGACGCTGAATTCATCGCCAATCAACGACAGCACCGCATAGACCGGCTGCGGGCCAGCCGCAGGAAGCTGCATGCCGCCCGGCACGGGATTCGTTGCAGCGAAGGCAGAGGTAGCGATCAGCAGCAGCAATATACGAGCAACGTTATTCATGTCGGCATATCCGGATTGATTGCAAGCCACGCATTATCCGCCAGAAGGCGTGCCGCGCCATCGAGTGCCGCACTATTGAGTGCCACACTACTGAGTGCCACACTATTTACGCGTGGGGATCGCCATGTCCGCGACTTCCGCCCGCCCCGGATTGAACGCATTCACCTTGTGGCCAGACGCGAAGCCGACCGAGATGCCGCAGATCAGGTTGTAGTCTTCCGGCACATCAAACGCGGCCCGCACCGGCCCCGCCCAAGTGGCCAGCGCGCCTTGCGCGCAGGTGGCCAAGCCGCGTGCCTCGGCAGAGAGCATGAAGGTCTGCAGGAAAATACCGGCGTCGAGCACCGAGTACTCACGCAACCCTTTGTGCACAAAAACGAAGATCACCGTCGGCGCACCAAAAAATGTAAAGTTGCGGCGCATTTGCGCATTGCGCGCTGCGCGGTCGTCACGATCAATGCCCAGCAATTTGTATAGCCCAAAACCAGTGGCGCGACGACGGGCCACCAAGTCTTCAGGATACGCAAAATCCACCTTCACATCGCCGTCTGGAAGCCCTTGGCGCGTGATAAACGCTTTCAATTTTCCGAATACCCCACCGGCAATTGCTTTCATGCCAGCATCGAAGCGCGTGGTGAGTTCTGCGGCGAGCTTGTCGCGCACTGGCCCGCTCGCGATGGCAATCCGATAGGGTTGCGTATTTGACCAGCTCGGCGACCAGTTGGCGTCTTCGAGCACCGCGTACAAAACCTCATTGGGAATTAGTGTCGGCAGGAAGTCGCGGACGCTACGGCGCTGGCGGATAAGTGCTGCGAACTGTGTGGCGATGGTCATGAATGTATAGGTGGATTGCGTGTGGCGAGAAAGGTGGAGGGGGAGGGGGAAGGGGGAGGGGAGATCGTAGGATTTAGCGCTGAACGCATCGCCACGGCTCGGTAGTCTTTCGCCGTGAACACTTTTGTGTTCGCCCGCAGTCGCTGTCGGTGGCACATGAGTCGCCTGGATTTATGATCGGATTGTCAGACTTTCGCAGACACCGTTTTATCTTAAAGTCAGTTCCATACAACGTACAAATATGTCCAGTCGGACATGACGAGTCGTAAATACATGTTCTACGCTGCGGTTCGGCTGCGGCATCAGCATCCATCATCGGAAGAGAAAGGTGAAGAGAAAGGACTAATGCGCCGACAGCCGCCAAAACTGCTGTATGCATGTCTACCTCCTTCTCTAAAAAGAGGTTAGTTGACGGCCATCTTCAGGCAAAACGTGCTGAAAACGCCCGCCTTTATTGGTGTTTTATCTAATGTTTACCAGAACCCTATCGAGCCGCTGTGAACGCATCGGCCAGCGCAGTGGAATCAAAACCATTGGTCTGTTGGTGGCCATCTGCGTAACGATACAGGGCCGCCGCATAAATTGCCGAAAGCGCGGTTTGCACCAACGCGGTCAACACAAACAAAATCACCACCGTCACGACGGCCGCCGCAAATACGACCGCACTCTTGACCATCAACGCCAGCACGATGATGGCGGCCGCCACCATCATCAGCAGAAAGTGGATGATGCCAAACACCGCGCCGATCCCGACTTGGCCGATTGCGTTTTCACCCCAGGTTTTTTTCAGCAGCATGGCACTTTCCTTTACCGCCTCAACCGGCCCGACATCACGCGCGACCAGCACGGGCACCACGAGGAAGGTGGCTAATGTCCAGCCCATGCCGATCAACCCCACGACAAACTTCGCGATACGGCCGGAGCGGCGTTGCATCGTGCGCAGCAATAAGCCAACGGTGGCGGCGATGGCGGCATAACCAAGAATATTTTTCCACTTCGACATCGCGATTGATATGCCATCCCCGAGTGTGGGGTTGCCACCATCGAGACGAATCATCGCGGCACCGACCAGCGCGGCGTTAAAAAAGAAAATGACAAAGTACTGCGTAAGATAAAACAAGAATCCCACCACGTAGAGACCGACGCCGCCGACATGGCCGCGCGATAGGCCGTCGAGCGCGGCAAAACCAAACAACGGCAACGCAAAACACAGCAGCACGATAAAAGCGGCGATCGATGAAATCAACGGGAAAAGCAGCAGCTCTTTATCTTGCATGAGCACCGCCCCACTCGCTTTGACGAGCTGCCAGCTGCGGGAGAAACGTTCAAACATAAGCGCCTCGCGATGTGAGTAAGCTAATGACGTGAGAATAAACCAAGTTTCTCATCGTCCCGTTTAAGGTCGCCTAGATTGTTGAGTTGTTAGATTCCAGGATTAGCAGCTTGATTTGCCCTACCGCCCGCGCCGGAACACCATGCGCCGCGCCAGCATGCAGCTTAACTCTAACGCGTCTTCAGCCGCGTCGTAGCGTACCAATACACGCCCGGGCGGCGATTCGTCAACGCCGCGAGATAGATCAAACCAAGCAATCTCATCGTTAACCACCGTTAACGAATAACGCACGCCCTCACCAAACATTCCGGTGAACGCGAGCTCGACGATATTGCCGGCGTTTGCGTTGCTGGCGCGTGCGGTGCCAGCGTTGGCCGTGCCGGCGTTTGCGTTGCTGACAAACACCTCCACGCGGCTTTTGATCGGGCGACATTCGAACCGACCACCCGACCTAAACGGCCCGCTGGCGGGCCGCATCGGTTTAACTGACTGCATGACGGTATGGACGTTCTCTTCACGCATGGTCAGCCTAAGCTGTGATGGCAAATCAAAACTAAGCTGCAGATGGCCATCATCTGTCGCCATTACGTTGTGTTCGCCGTCACCGCGCGCGACCACCGCTGACAATGCCGACCAGTCCAGATGAGAAAACACCTCAGCGACGCCGTTGCGCTCACGTAATTGGATCAGCAATCCTTGCTCTCGCGAGACGTAGGTGCCGGCGGCTAATCGTGGCAACTTGGCACCGACGGCCTTCGCCTGGCCCTGCCAAATCGGCGCAATCTTAAGCGCGGCCAGGATTTCATTGGCGACCCCACGCACGAGCTTGCCGCGTGGTGAATTGGTGCGGTTCATGAACACCGCGATGGACGTATCCTCATTCACAAAGTGCATAAGTGTGGAGCGCCAGCCACGTAACGCACCGGCATGCGCCAGCATGTCGCGCTTGCTTTTGCGCAAATGATTGCCTGCATGGCTAATGGCGTGGTTGATACCAGAGGCGTAGATCGCCGCATTGCCGTCGTTAAACGGCGCTGCACGTGTGATCGCCGCCACCCACGGCAAGCCTGCGGCTTGCGGGTCGCGCAAACACGCCGCCCACTTGAGCAAATCCTCAATGGTGCTCACGATACCCGCGGATGCGCCCCAATGAATGCGGTTCTCTTCCTCTTCCCACGCGCCATTGATGTACCGATAACCGCGCGCATCCCCCGCAACGGGCACCGATGTATCCACCGCCAATGCCGAATCATGCATGCCGAGAGGGTTGAAGATGTGTATTTCAAGCAGCGTTGCAACACGTTGGCGCGTCACGCGTGCCAACACTTCACCCAAAATTTCAAAATTGCCATTGCAATAAAGATTTTGGCTACCCGGGGTCCACATACTCGCCGGCGCATGTTTCATGGCGGTCACACCATTATCGAGTGTGAAGCGTTGCTCGGCGCGCGCGCCCATCATCATCGCCATTACCCACTGGTCGCGAATGCCGGATTTGTTTTGCATCAGGTGCAAGATAGTGAGGCCCGGATCAAGCGCACGCGTCCAAGGCACATAGCGGCTCGGATGCGCGGATAAATCGATACGACCTGCGGCCACCTCACGCATCACCAATGCGCAACTAAATTGTTTGCTAATCGAGCAGATGCGAAACGGCGTGCGGGTACTAAAGACTTGCTGGCTTTGGAGATTCGCTAAGCCGCGTGCACCACCCCACACCATACGGCCACCCTGCGCGATACCGACGGCAATGCCGGGTTCGTTTTCACTTCCACCGACAGCGCGGGCGAGTGAGGATTCGATTTGGTGGATAGTTTTGGTGGGGAGGGGCATGGCGGGGCAATGGAAAACTACACAAACATCGGTGGGCTAACTCGCCCATTGGCGGGCGGTTTGGCGCACAACTGCTTGGAGATAGACGTGGATACTAGCGTTTTGTGAAATCAACGCAGGCCCCAGCAGTTATTTCGGTGCAGAACGTTACGGCACGCGCTTTGCCGTCCAAGGCACCAACAGGTTGCGATGTTTCGCGGTGCTCGTGCCGACCAACGTGTCGCCCTCCAATGTGGCCGCGTGCGTGTATTCGCCGAGTCCATCGCTGGTAATGAAGGTCACGACCACTTTGCCCCAAGCGGTGTTGATGCGCGACCACGTGATGTCCGAACCATAAAACTTGCCGGTGATGGTGCGCCCGTCTGTATCAACAGACGCCACCACAAACGGTTGGGTGTAAGGGGAATCGGCGGGACTTCCGCGCAGATCAACAACCCACCCACCGCTGAGGCTTTTCATCGCAGCGGCGGCGTTCCACGTCGTGTCCACACTCGTAGGCGCGCGGTGTGCACATGCCGCGCAGAGCGCGATCAAAAGGAGGCCAATTGAAATACGAATGGAGGCGTGCATCTTTTCTTTAATGAGGGTGACTGGGAAGATTTGTCTGCACTCAAAGGTGAGACATATCGAGCCTGCGCCCTTTAGTTGAATGCAACTCTCAGCTTCGCAACGAGAGATAGATTTTGCGTACTCCGTTCGTAGTCAGGATCGAGAGCAATTGCCAATTTGAGACGAGCTTCAGCTCCATCAAGCAGGTGCATTTTTTCAGTTAGGGTGACTGCATCTATAGCTCGATTGAGATCGATCCAGCCGATATTATTCAGGGCGTCGACGTTAAAAGGCTCGATAGCAAGAGTCCGTTCAAAATTCGGATATGCCTCCAAAAAGAGGCCGTTCTTCGCTTCCTTGGAATTTTGAAGAAGTGCTTTGTCTGTTAGTGCCCACCCAAGGTTATTCCACGCAGCGGCGAAAAGCGGCTCACGATCCACTTCCTTCTTGTAGAACGACATCGCCTCTTCAAGCAGCGGAGCGCGTTCCAATGCAGTTCTGGTCTGAGCATACTTTTGGATAAAG
>JACMOJ010000387.1 GCA_014378085.1 Burkholderiales bacterium
AACCGGAAGACATTTCCACGATGAATCCGTATGGCCAGGTGCCCATCCTGGTCGAGCGCGAGTTGATTCTGTACGAATCGAACATCATCAACGAATACATCGACGAGCGTTTCCCCCACCCGCAACTGATGCCAGCCGATCCGTTGATGCGTGCGCGCGCCCGCCTGATGCTGTTCAACTTTGAAAAAGAGTTGTTTGTCCACGTCCACGTGCTCGAGAGCGAGCGCGCCAAGGCCAACGACAAGAGCCACGACAAGGCACGCGCGGAAATCCGCGACCGCCTAACCACGCTCGCGCCACTGTTCTTGAAGAACAAGTACATGCTCGGTGACGAGTTCTCGATGCTCGACGTCGCCGTCGCGCCTTTGCTGTGGCGCCTCGACCATTACGGTATCGAGTTGTCGAAAACGGCAGCGCCGTTGATGAAATATGCCGAGCGCATCTTTTCGCGCCCGGCGTATATCGAAGCGTTGACGCCGTCCGAAAAAGTCATGCGCCGTTGATCCCTGACGGACACGCATGAGCTTGCACGCCGGTTAGCGACGCCTTTGGGCGAATCATCGTAGACTGGCGTGCAATCCTGCATTCCTTGCAATTCTGTATGAAGCATTCCGAACATGGCTGACATTTCCACCAAACCCTACATGCTGCGCGCCATTTACGAATGGTGCACCGACAGCGGTTTCACCCCTTATCTGGCTGTCAAAGTCGACGGCACCACCACGGTGCCACGGGAATACGTCAAAAAGGGCGAAATCGTCCTCAACATCAGCTTTGGCGCCACGTCCGGTCTGAAAATGGACAATGATGCGGTGCGTTTCCACGCCCGTTTCGGTGGCGTCTCGCGTGAAATTTACGTCCCGGTCCACAACGTGCTGGCCATTTATGCCAACGAAAATGGCCAGGGCATGGCGTATGAAGTCGGCGACGCCGCCGCCGAATCGACCCCGGCCGCCGCCGCCGAACCCGCCGCCCCGGGGCTCGCCTCGGTGCCCACGGTCAGCGCTGACAGCGCGCCGGGCGCCGCTGCTGCGCTGGCCGACAACAACGACGAGCCACCCAAAAAAGGCGGCCGTCCAACACTGACGGTCATCAAATAGCGGTATAATTTCGCCCACGCCGACTTAGCTCATTTGGTAGAGCAGTTGATTTGTAATCATCAGGTGGCCAGTTCGAAACCGGCAGTCGGCACCAATAGAATCAAGCACTTAGCCCACTCTTAAGGAGTGGGCTTTGTTTTTTCTGACCTGACTACTGCGCTGTGTACCCGTTGTGTACCCCAATTTCGTCAACGCTGGACCACCTGAATCAATTTGAATTGAGGTCGCGGCGACGTGCAGCCATCAGCGCCCTGGCCGAAAAACGCCACCGTAGGCGACCTCGCGATTAAGAAGGTGGCAAGATCAAGTGGCGGCATGAATTTTTGAGCAAGCCAGAATCCAATTTCCGCCTGCGTAGCGATGGCGCCGGGCGAGTAAATTGCCGCAATATTCCAATCAGAATGCCAAGTCAAACGTCGAATTAGGAGCAGTTGTGGACGTCATTTCTTTGTCAGATGTTATCGACTCAATTGCGAGGGAAGTGCCGGTGCCGAAAGTCGGTTTTCTGAAGCCGAACGAAGTCCCCGTTAAACCGTACGTACACCGCTCGGGAAGAGTGATCGATTCGGAAAAAACGCACGCTCTCAGAGTTGGACTTCTTAACGGCTTCTTTCTATCAGCGTATCGCTATTCGCAAGCTGCTGGTGCGCTTGACTGTTATTTGAATCGTATTGATGAGAATACTCCTTCTTGGCTTGATAGCAGCCAGACGGGATGGCATAAGGTAACCGAAGGTGCGCGCACTGAGGGGCTATCAATTCTCGCCCATATGTCCCGATACTTTGATCGATACAGGGATGCTTACCAAGCGGGTCGATTAGATGCCTGGCCAGAGGTCAAGACTATGAAATTTTCCGAGGGGAAGTTTGCGAATTTTGGTGACGAACAACGGCTGATAGAACTCAGCTTTTATCGTTCGGAGCTAATCGAATTTCTGAATGCGATGGAGATCCCGCACAGCATTGAAATAGCTTCGCTTCCAGAGAGAGCGCCACTAACAAGCTTGAATGACGTCCAGTCAGCGTCCATCATCGAGGAAATCAATATTCCGCATTCTGACGGAGCGTTATCTTCCTCCGACTTGGGTAGCGAGGGGAGGAAAATGCGAGAGCTTCCTAGTTCCGCAGTCCATCTCAGTGCAGGGGTAGATGCGCTTAGCTCGCTCATCGAATTGGCAATATTGCGGTCAGCTTCGGCAAAGACCGCGGATGTCTGGATTCAACTGCGTGATATTGCCACAAAGGAAAAAACGATCCCATTCACAGGGATAGTGAAGGCACTCGCGCTGCAATACAAAGATGACTACAACCTTGACGCATATTTCACCAGAGAGGCATTACGCCAACGTTTGAAACGACGTGACTGTTCAGCGGCTAAGAGGCGAGCGGTATAGGATTACCGGCGAAGGCGCGTTGCAAGACTGCGAGCATGCTGTGGCCTTGCTTGCGCAACGTGTCGAGGCAGGAGCGGATGGCGCAGAAATGCTCGGCGCCAGCGAGTGTGCGGAAGCACCCGGAGATCTTCTGTTTAACCTTGGGCATGCGCATGGCGCGCTCGCCAACGTTGTTGGTGAACGGCACGGCCGGGTCGCTGATGAAGCGCAGGACCGCGTCGGCGTGGAGGCGGAAGCGGCGCAGCAGATTGGCCGCGACCGATTGTTTGGCGCGGCCGCGCTGTCCCGGCGCCTGGGTGGTTTCGGGATGGAGCGCTTCACCTTCCCGCACCAAGGCGTCGTACACGGTGCGGAGGGCGGCCACATCGCCGGCAGCGGGCGTGCGCTGCTGGCCTCGCGCCGCCGTGCAAATCCGGTTGGCGCCAAGACGCAACTGCATCATTGACTCGGGCCACTGCTGGCCGGTGAGTTCTTTCACGTAGAGCAGTTCGCGTAGCAGGTGGGCGTTGCACCGGGCATGGATGGAGTCGTCGAGCCGCCAATACGGTGCCCAGCAATCATGCACCAGGACGTCCAGACGCTTGGGCAGAATGCCATGCTCCTCAATCGCTTCCAGCCCCCGCTTGGCGTGCACGTCGTACCATGTCAGCGTGTCGCTGGCGGCGATGTGCAGCCAGTGCAATTTGCCGGCCACGCGCAAGCCCGATTCGTCGGCGTTGAGAACCGGCGCGACGCGTAATTGGTCGGCGATCTGGTCGGCCGTTGGTTGCAGGCCCACGCGTGCTTCGGCCACCCAGGCCAGCAGCGCAGCTGGCGAAACGGCGAGGCCGTACAGGTCGGAAATGAGCTCGGCGGCGCGTGAATAAGGCAGCATTTGACCCAGGGTCAAATGCACCGCCAGCGCGCGCACGTTGCGGCCATACTGCACCAGTTCGGTTACGCCGGCGGGAAAGCTGCTCACGTGGGCCTGGCAGCAGCCGCAGGTCACGGCCAGCGTGCGATGTTCGACAACATCGAACGCGCATGCCGGGACATCAATGACCTGGCGCCGCTCGGCCACTGCGGCCTGTGCCAGTGGCAGGTCGCCGTGGCAGCGCGTGCTCTGGCGCGGCAACCGGTGGTTGATCGTTTCGGTCGGTTCGGCAGTGCGCTTGAGGGTGCTGCCCTTGTGGCCAGGCTGGGCACCGGGCTTGTTGCCGGACGGCTCGCGTAGCGAATTGGTCTTGCGCAAGCCATCGGTGGACGGTGGCTGGCTTGAATTTCGGCTGTTCTTGGTGACCTTCGATTCCAGCGCCTCCAGCCGCTCCCACAGTGTCAACACGACGCCCTCAAGCTCCCCGCGGGTAAGGGCGGAAAAGTCGGGAGGGGTGCGTTTCTTTGCCATCGCACATGATGAACGTCTCCCGTATTGTTTACAACCTTTTTATTGCTGCCATAGCTGCTGAACAGTTACGAAACGACGAAACCCGGGTCGTTGACGGTCAGATCCGGTCGGGTTCGGTCGGATCTGGTCGCTGTGCAGGTTTAACTGCCGGACCTTAGTAATCTAGCTCCAAGCGATTCGCGTTGAGACGCGTGGCAATGAGTTGATCTCTGCACGATTGTTTCACCCAACGCGATTTTTCAAAATCACTTGGAGCCTAACATGAACGAACCACACCTTTTTCAAGGTATTGAACCCGACACATTCCTGACTACGGAGACGTTTGCTGCAAAACTGTCTCTGAATCCTCAGTCAATCCGGAAGCGCTACTCTCAGACCGGCGGATACTACGGCGTTCGCCCGGTCAAGATGCGCAACGGTCGTCTTCTGTGGCCCAGCCAGTCGGTCGCGAAATTGCTCCTTGGCGGTGCTCCATGAACAACTTTACTCCGCCAATCAATGTCGATGATTCGCTCCTTCCACTCATGCGCAAAATAGCGGGCAACCTCCAGTACCAAGCGGGCTTTTCCATTGAGACTGCTGCGGCCATTGTGCTGGGGGCCACCACACTCGTAAAGGAGATCGCCACGCTGCCCGTGCGCAGTTCCTTGCCGGACGGGTGCGTATCGACCGAAACCTTTGCAACCTGGATCGAAATGAATCCTGATCTTGTGCGCTGGGAGTACCTTACCTGCGGCAGTTTTTACACTGCAATACCTGTGCACCTGCCGGACGGAAGTTTGGCCTGGACGCTTGGTGACGTTCATGAAGTCATGGATTGGGTCAACACGTGAGCGGGCAAAATCCCGCCCCGTACCCCTGGCTTTCTCTGGAGTCCTTGATGCGGGACACCGCCGTGGAGGTGCAGCAGGGTTGCACGGTTTCAATGGCACTCGTCGGTCCTTTGGTTCTGGCGACTGCCGCTCTCGCATGTCAAGGACTGATTGACGTCATTAGGCCAAATTGCGCGCCATCACCATGTTCTTTGAACACGGTAATTATTGCCGGGTCGGGAGAACGGAAGACTACGGTAATCAACAAGCTTCTCCGCGCCGTCTATGATTTCGAGAATAAGATGGCCGCCCGCGTGGCTGCTAGCTTTCCCGCTTATGAAGCGGAATCGGTCGCGTGGGAGGTTCGTAAGAAAGCAATCTTGAGTCAGATAGCACGATGTGAAAAAAAAGATATTCACGTTGGCGATCTGAATACGCGGCTGACTCAACATTTTGTTGCGCGGCCGATTGAGCCGAAACATCCCAAGATTGTGTACGAAGACCCAACTCCTGAGGCAATTGGGGAAGGAATTTGTTCAGGATGGCATTCAGTTGCGGTTGTTTCCTCGGAAGGAGGAGGGTTTTTCAATGGTCGAGCTATGCACGACCTTCCCATGTGGAACAAAATTTGGGACGGTGCCGGCATAGTTGTCGAGCGCGTGGGTCGCGGAGTGCGAGCGGAACGTAATGCAAGGGGAAGTCTGATTCTTGCACTTCAGGAAGGCCAGTTCAGCGAATTCATTGAAGCTCGGGGCGCGCGCGCGATGGACATCGGTTTCCTTGCCCGTATTTTGGTTTCATCACCCCCTAAGATGAGTGGACAGCGAATGCAGCACCCGGATACGCCCGAATTCGTGTGGACGGCTCTAACGAAATTCCATTCTCGGGTGACCGAATTACTCGAATCCAACTTCGAGAACCAAATCAAAGGCGAGAACACTCGGAAGTCGCTGCGGTTTGATCCCTCCGCGCAACGATATTTGATCGAGAAAAATAATGAAATCGAACAGTTGTTAAAACCAGGTGGATATTTTACTTCGCTTTCCGGTTATGCAGCGAAAATAAATGATAATGCTGCTCGCATCGCGGCAATATTCCATCTATTCGAAGGCGCGGAGGGCGAAATAAGATATGACACTCTCGTCCGCGCATTTGAAATTGCGGAGTGGCACGCAGAACAGTTTGTGAGCCTCTTTGGCCCAGAGGCGCAGGCCCCAACTGAGCAACGCAACGCTAAAGCCGTGGAAAAATGGCTCTTCGATAAGGTTTGGTGTGTGGGAAACACAATCATACCAAAGACATTTGTTCGCCAGGCAGGGCCATCTTCGATAAGATGCATAAACGAACTCAATAACGCCCTTGAAATTTTATTAATGGAAAGTAAAATCAGGATATTAATCGGAAATAGGAATATGAAATACATTGAATTGAATGGAGATTTTTTCAGAACCTTGTCGTCGCGCCCAAATTAGCTAGCCAAGCTCACCAGATCAAAAAGTCGAACGTCGCCCGCAGGAAGATAACGCCATGTCGAGCAAGATTTGCCGGTAACTGGCGTTTGCGCAACGCTGGGTGGCTTGCTAGCATGCTATTTTTGCTACTAATAGCAAAAATAGCATGCTAGCACTCATCGACTTCCGGAAAATTTGCTAGTTTCGTATATGCAACATCGTTCATTAGGCGGCGTTCGGGTCACCCACTTACAGTGCGCAGGGATGATTTCGAGTAAAAAAATACCGTGGAACGTCTATTATTTGTCAGTGGAGGGGACTCGCATTGGCCATCCGGTAAAACAGTGGGGGCCTTTGATGTTAGTATAATAGCGAGGCGAATACACCTCTCTACTGTCTAGAGCCAGTACATTGAAGCAGTAGCGAATGACAGAGGCACTAACTAACGAAATACCTTAACTAGAACTAGCTAGGCAGAATAGCCTAGCTTAGCGTTAATCCAGATGAATGGTGTCTCGCGAGGTTAGGACATGCAACGGTGGATAGCCAGGAAGCATAGCCCAGCATCAGCAGGATCGAAGCTAAAGATAGCAAGGCAGAATAGCCTAGCATTGATCGAATGAGTCGAAAGAAGATGCCAGGCAGAATAGCCTGGCGTTTATTTTGTCTACCCGAACAACCAAGCGCAAGCATGGCGGGTATAACCGTAGCGTGGATTTATCATTGAAACGCTAGTGTCCGGCCAGAAAATCGCAAACTATCCGTTGCGACCCAGGCGCCGACGTCGCGTCGTCCGAGCAAGCCGGCTCTCAGCCCATCATATTTTCGCCACGGCTTTGGTAATAGCCTTCATGGCCACTTCATTGCGTTCGATATATCGATCGGTCAAGTAGTCAGTGCGGCCGCGTAGGAGAATCGTGAATTTGAAAAGCTCTTCCATCACATCGACTACGCGATCGTAGTAGCCCGAAGGCTTCATGCGGCCGAAGTCGTCGAATTCCTGGTATGCCTTCGGTACCGATGACTGATTCGGTATCGTCACCATCCGCATCCATCGTCCAAGGAGGCGCAGGGTGTTGACGACGTTGAAGGACTGCGACCCGCCACACACCTGCATCACGGCCAGCGTGCGCCCTTGGCTTGGCCGCATGGCCCCCTGTTCGAGCGGAATCCAGTCGATTTGGTTCTTCATCACGGCCGTGATGGCACCGTGCCGCTCGGGACTGCACCATACCTGACCTTCAGACCACATTGAGAGCGCGCGCAGCTCCATCACTTTCGGATGCGTCTCCGGAACACTTCCGGCCATTGGCAGCTCGG
>JACMOJ010000388.1 GCA_014378085.1 Burkholderiales bacterium
AGTATGCGGATCTGTTGCGCCGTGCCGACGCGATCTTCATCGAAGAGTTGCGCGGCACGCCGTGCGAGTTGCCGCCGCTGGCGGCCATCGGTGCGGGCGAGGCGCCGACCAACTGGTACGAAGCAACCAGCCAGGCTTTTGCCGTCTTCTTGCCCGTGAAATCGGTGGGCGTGATGGGCGACGGTCGCACCTATGAATGGGTGGTGGCCCTGCGCGCGGTGCAGACGCTGGACTTCATGACGGCGCAATGGGCGCACTTGCCGCATGAGTTGCTCGGTAAAGTGTCGAACCGCATCATCAATGAAGTGCGGGGGATTAACCGGGTGGTTTATGATATTTCGGGGAAACCGCCGGCGACGATTGAGTGGGAGTGATTGCTAGTCTGGCAAGCTAGCGCAACCGCTGGCAAACAACCTTCGCAAGCCCCTGATTTTCAGGGGCTTTTTCGTTTTTGGCCTAGCAAAAAGGGGCAAGATCGAGCAAGGGCAAGCACGATTTTTTGATGGTACGCAAGCTGGTATCGGTTTGTGTCGCTAACATTTTGGGTGTAGGTACCATCTTGCCGCATGGCTCTAAATGATGGTATCGATTGAAGCTAAGTGATTGATTTTAAAGGCGGTTCATCGCCAAAAAAGGGTGTTTTCAATGATGGTACCGAGGCGTCGTTTTTTTTGCTGCGCGCCACTGTATCCACAATGATAAGTCATTGATTTGACGTGCGATTCATCATGAACACAGGGTGATGGAGCCCATGTTGAAATCGATGGTATCGGGGAGCTAGCGATGCTGACAGATACAAAACTGCGGGCCTTGAAGCCAAGAGAAAAGACCTACAAGTTGACCGACCGGGACGGGCTCTACGTCGCCGTCATGCCAACAGGGACCGTCTCATTTCGCTACAACTACCGCATCAACGGCCGTCAAGAGACCATCGTGCTGGGGCGCTACGGGGTTGGCGGGCTGACACTCGCCGAAGCCAGGGCCAAGCTCGACGAGGCAAAAAAGGCGCTGACAACGGGATCTTCACCCGCCCGCAGCAAGGCGCGCGCGAAGACGCAGTTAGGTGATGCCGACACGTTCGGAGAATGGTTCGACCAGTGGATCACGAACCATAAAATGGCGGACTCGACACGCGACATGAAGCGCTCAATCTACGAGCGTGATTTGCGGGAAGCCTTTGGTCGCTTGAAGATGTGGGAGATCACCCACCAGGATTTGCGCGCGTTTTGCGACCGTATCGTTCAGCGTAACGCGCCAGCGACCGCAGTCCAGGCACGTGAAATCGTCATGATGGTGTTTCGCTACGCTATCGAGCGCGGCCACAAGTATGAAAACCCCGGGCTGCTCGTCCGGCCCAGTTCCATTGCAGTTTTTCAGGCCCGGGACCGCGCGCTCACTCCTGGTGAAATCGCCTTGCTATACGAGTATCTCGAGCATGTGGCAACGTCGCCCACGATCCGGCTTGCCGTCAAACTTCTGCTGCTGACGATGCTGCGCAAATCGGAACTGACCGACGCCACATGGGACGAAATCAATTTTACGGCAGCGGTCTGGACAGTGCCTGCGGCGAGGATGAAACGGCGTAATCCCCACAACGTCTATCTGTCGCGACAGGCGCTCGACATACTTGTGGCTTTGCGCACGTGTGCGGGAGGATCGCCCTACATTCTGCCGTCGCGCTACGATCCCGATGAACACATGAGCTATGCCACACTGAACAAAGTCACCGGACTCGCTTCGGCGGCAGCATTGAATGATGGCAAAGACTTGCCGTATTTCACGCCCCATGATTTCAGACGAACGGCCTCGACGATTCTGCACGAAGCCGGCTACAACACGGACTGGATTGAAAAGTGCCTTGCGCATGAACAGAAGGGCGTTCGCGCCGTCTACAACAAGGCCGAATATTCGGAGCAGCGCCGAGCTATGCTGCAGGACTGGGCCGACATGATCGACCGCTGGTGCCGCCAGGCGCTGGATTCATCGGCGCCGCCAACTGCTTTGCGGCTGCCTTCCGCTCGCTGATCCATAATTCGACCTCGACCAGGTCCCACGCGACGAGACGTTTCGTGACAGCGAAGCGACGCGGAAATTCCCCGCGCTTTTCCATATCGAGAATCGTTCGTTCGCACATCGGGACCATTGCGAGCAATTGTTTACGATTGATCAGAGTCTGTATGCGCTGCCGCAAGTGCGGCTCTATCATTTCTCTCGCGTTCATCATAGTTCCTTCCGCTTGGTAACACTGCACGCTGATTCAGGCATTGGCGCTGGGGCCTGCCTGCGAGTCAGATCGGCTCGCAAGCCGCTGAAATGATTAGTCCCTGTCATGGCCCAATCGAGGGTGCGTAAAACGTGGAATGGCCAGCGTTGTCAACAATGGAGGTCGGGATTTTTGAATCGCTTCAAGAAAGCCGGGCAGGGCGCGCATGCCGACGGTCTGGCGGGTCGCCCGCTGCGTCACCGCTTCGGCTGCGCAGGGCGGGCACACCCGAGCCATGTCATGCGCCGCTAGGATTGCCAGGCAGTAGCCAGTGCCATCCGATTGCACCAGGTAGGCGCCACCCGTACCCGATTCGATGGCGTCGGTGATGGCGTCGCGCAGACGGTGCAGTGAAGCCGTGTCGCCGACAATCGCGCCGACACGGTCAAAGCGGGTCGGGGCAAACAGATGCAGGATAAGTTCGTTCATTAGATTCTCCGCTGAATTGATCGATGTTTCGTTATGCCGAATACTGATATTTAGTATCTGGCCGTACGGGCGTGGTGAGCAAGCCGAACAAACC
>JACMOJ010000389.1 GCA_014378085.1 Burkholderiales bacterium
CGGCGGTTTTCGATTCTATCTCAATCGGGCCGCCGCGCATGGCCTACAAAACCAGTTGGGTAGGCAACACTTTTGGTTCGCGCGACGAGGACGGGCATGTCTCCAACGGCCTGTCCGCCATGTGGGTCGCTCCTGACGGCACGTGTTACACCAGTGCGTATTGGGACGAAGGCGGCGAGCCTGCCAAAGCTTATCGCGATGGAAAGGTTCTTCATGGACTGCCGATTGGCACGCCGCAGACCAACGAAGGTGCGATAACCGGCGACAACCGATACTTGTACCTCGCGACCAATGACCGACTCACCGTGCTCGATCGCAACGCTCCCGACTATGCGCCGCGGCCATTGCCATTGAGCGTTAACCTCTTCAACAAAACGAAGGACTCCTCGGTGGTGTCCGGGCTTGCGTCCAACGGCAAAGAGCTTTATGTGTCGGACTCGCGCGACAACGTAATACGAGTGGCGACACTCGAGCCGCTCAAAACCTTTTACCGTGTGGACGCGGCCAACAACGGCGTGAAAATCGCGGATCAAGCTGTTGAGCTTCCTGCCGGAGACGCGCGGCTTGCACCGGCCATTGTCTACCAAACGCAGCGTGTCGGCGAAGGCGTCTCGTACATCATTCCCGACTTGAAGCCAGGCGCCAGTTACACCGCGCGCTGTCATCTTGCGGAGTTCAACAAAAAGGAACCGCAATATCGCGGCATCAGCATTAATTACAACGCTGGAGATAACTCTGTTAATGTTCAGGAACTGGCTGGCGGCATGTTCAAGGCCTACATCCAGGATTTTCCGAACCTAAAAGCGAATGCTGAAGGTAAAGCCTCGATTAGTTTTAGTGGCCGTCCCTTCGGATTATGCGCTCTTGAAATTTTTGATGACCAGCAGAAACGAGTCTTCGCAGTCAACTGCGGCGGCCCGCCGGTTGGCGATTTCAAAGGCGAATCGGAGGAACTGGTTGATCGGGCCTGGAAGTTCGAGCGCCCCGGCCCGATGGCCTTCGACAAGCGTGGCGATTTGTGGATTGTGCAGTGCGGCAATGACTTTCCTCTCGGCTCCAAAATGGAGGCTAAATACAAAGCTTCCATCAAGTGCTACAAAACAGATGGCACCTTTACGGGAAGGCAAATCACCGATGTTGTGAATCCGCGTGCGCTTGGTTACGACCCTATAAAAGACCAGCTTCTGGTTGCGGAGAATGGCCCCGATCTAAATGTGCGCGTCTATTCCGGTCTCGAAAGTACTCCGTCTTCAATGCGCACCATCGGTCAAAAAGGCGGCGTGTATGCTGGCGAGAATCCAGGTCTGATCAACGATGTAGCCGCCGGAGGTTACGCACGCTTTGCGGGCGTCGCCGGTGTTGGTGTGGATGCAAAAGGAAACACCTATGTCGGTGGCGGGTTTCAGGGAACCGACCTGCGTCAGATCACGCCCGAAGGCAAGCTCGGCTGGATGGTCAACAGCCTGATGTTTTGCAACACCTATGATTTCGATCCAACCACCGACGGCACTCAGCTTTTTGGTACCTATAACAACCTGAAGCTTGATTTGGCGCAAAAGCAACCCGGCAAGGAACAGAAATATGTTTCCTACAACTGGGATGTGCGGCGCTATGGGGAACCTGATCGAGCGGGCGGTTCGCAAGCAATTGTCCGCCGCCTCGGGCCAGACAAGCGCCGTGTGATGTACACCAGCGGTCAAGGCAACATTGGAGACATAAAAATCTTCCGCTACGATCGTTATCTCGCCATACCAAGCGGTTCAATCCGTGGCAACGATATTTGGATTGACATCAACGGCGACGGCAAAGAACAACCGGAAGAAGTTTCGAAAATGCCATCGGGGATCGGTTGGGTTACGACTGTTGTGGTCGACGCACGCGGCGACATATACGCCGGTTGCCCGACAACAGGCGGTTCGTTTTATCGCCGCTTTTTCTTTAAGGGATTTAACGACAAAGGTGTACCGCTTTATCGGGCAACCCAGGGCGATGGGTTCGTAGACACCAGATTTCCCGAAGAAGGCGACAAAACAAATGCGTGGGGCATGGCAGTGCGCATGGATTACGATGTCGAGAGCGACATCATGGTGGCGTTCTATCCAGCGGTGGGACGCACCGGAGAAGGTGACAAAACACCGCCACAGTACTTTTTTGCGCGCTATGATAACTGGAGCAAAGGCAATCGTGTTCCCAAGTGGAAAGTGAAAGCCTTCACGCCCTACACCCACCCCGATTACTTCATGTACGAAACCGATTTGTACCCTTACAGCGGCTACATGGGAATGCAGGTCGTTGGCGACTATGTTTTCTTTGCCTATCTTTTCGGCGAAGTACACGTTTTCGATTTGAAAACAGGAAAACTGGCGCAGATTTTCGCCGTTGGGCCAGAAATGAATGGACAGGATGCGTGGGAGGATGCCGCCATGGGCCTGCGTGTCACCAAAACAAAAGCTGGAGAATATCTGGTGCTTACCGAAAATAGCGGTTGGGGTGGAAAAAACAACTTTTTCCGCTGGAAGCCCTAATACGACCACTTTCACGCGCAGCAAAGGCGAAGTGCTGCTTTTGACCCAAGAAGTCTGGGGCCAGAAGCAAATGGTCTATCGCATCAAAGCCCGATGAAAAGCCGCCATCGCGTAGCAAAAATAATTCAATCAGAGGAAGTGAGACATGACGCACACACTGAACCGTAATCGGCCGCAACGAGGGTTTACATTGATTGAAATTTTGGTCGTCATCGCTGTGATAGCACTCCTCGCCGCGATTCTTTTTCCGGCCTTCGCCCGCGTCCGCGAGAACGCGCGGCGGACTTCGTGCCAATCGAACCTGAAACAAATCGGCCTTGCGCTGGCGCAATATACACAGGATTATGATGGGCAATTGTGCCATGGCTACATCGTTTATGATGCGGCCAGTAGTGCTTGCGTGCCGATGAAGAATTGGTACGTTTTGCAGGTTGGCACCGATGCCGGCACCAATGGGCTCTCCACGATGTGGATGGATTATCTGTCACCTTATATTAAAAGCACCCAAATTTACTATTGTCCATCGAGGCTGCCCGGCCCGGAGACCAACTGGAAAAACGGCGGTGCTGCGGCCTCAGACCCGGCCATGACTTTTGGTTACGCGGCCAACAACTGGGTGCTGGCGCCGCAGGTTTACAATTCCGATGCAAGCTGCACGTTACGCATTGATGCGTGGTCTAATCCTGTGACCGACTCCGCTCTGCAAAATCCCTCGACCGTTGTTGTGCTGGCCGATCGGGGCCAATGGCAGGTGGAACACTTGCAGCCGTTTTCTACGGGCGAGGCATACGCCGAGCAAGACCCCGACACCGCGCGCGGCCAACAAAACGGCACTAATCCGTCGTGGCGTCACCTGGGAACCAGTAACTTTTTGTACGCCGACGGTCATGTCAAAGCCCGCAACGCCGCCAAAATCTCCACCGCCGAGTACCGAAAAATGCTGGGCTGCGGCATGTTATCTAATCCGGCGAATTGCCTGTGAGCCACGCACTACTTTGTCATTCACTAAAAGCAATAGTCGCTATTAATCCAATTGTTATCTCATGAACTCATTCGTAACCATCACACCTGAAGGTCGTTTCGCGCTCGACGGCGCGCGCTGGTTTTGCAACTCGACAATTTATTACGGCCACTATCCCGGCGCGATGCGGAACTGGTTTTCCGACGATGTGTGGCCGCAAAACCAGCCGCGTTTGGAACACGATTTCGCGCGCATGGCGCAAATCGGGTTGAACCACGCCGCGCTTTTTTTGGAAAACGCGATGTTTTTCGACGCCGGACGCCTGGTGCAGCAAGGCTTCGACCGATTGGACGAAGTCGTGGAAACCGCGCGAAAACATGACATTCGCTTGTCGCTCTTCAACGGCCAGTTTCTCGACAACGAGGCGGAGTACTCGCGCGTCACCGGCCAGAAATGGGAACACGACAACAAGTGGCTGCCGAGTTTTAACCCGGCGCTGTTTGAGGCGTATGTGCAGCAAATGAAACCGCTCGCCGAGCGATATGCCTCAAATTCGACTGTATTGGGTTACGGCGACCGCATCGATCGTTTCCATAAA
>JACMOJ010000390.1 GCA_014378085.1 Burkholderiales bacterium
GTCGCAGATGATCGCGGTTGTCAAGATAACGCTCCTTCAGGCTGGGGCGACCGCTGCATCGGTCGCCCGTTCGCGGCGCAGCAGGACAAAGCAGTTTGTCCTGCCGAAACCCACCGCAAACTGTCGTCACAAATGATCGCTGTTGTCATGGTGGCTACGCTACCGGTAGATTCAATTCGGCAATTACACCGCTTGGGGTATTTGCCGTCAACGTGAAGCGTGCTCTGCCGCCATATGCGGATGCGAGGCGTTCACGGATGTTGGCGAGACCAATGCCTGAACCACCCGAATTAGCCATACCAAAACCAACACCATCGTCAACCACACAAAGACGTAGTCTGCGCGCTCCATCCGAATTGTCGAAAGTCGCCGTGGCGTGGATTGACCCCTTTCCGACTTTTGGTTCGAGCCCGTGTTGAATCGCGTTCTCCAACAATGTCTGTAGCATGAGTGGCGGAATCTTAATGTCCGCCGCACCATCATCCATCTGTAAATCCGTTGATAGTCGGCTTCCCATGCGCAGTTTGGCGATTTCCAGATACGCACGCGCCAACTCCATTTCCACCCGCACGGTACTCCAATCGTTGTTGAGTGCGTCTAAGCTGGCGCGCAAAAAATCCGACAACTCGTCGGCCATGCGTTCGGCAAGCGCTGGGTCGGTGGCGATCATCGATTTCAAATGGGCGATGGTATTAAAGATGAAGTGCGGCTCGATCTGCGCCTTCAACGATTGCAAGCGAATTTCGGCGAGTTGTTTGTCCTGTTCCGATTTCTCGACGCGACTCAACAGCAAGCGCTGTTGCTCAAAACGCGCGCGGTCGAAATAGTGCATCAAGAACGCCAACAGGCAATACACGGCCAGCATGTCCGAGGTTTTGTTTGGCCACACATGAACCGCAAAGCCAAAATTCCACACCAGCGCGGTAGCGAGAAAGCCAATCCAAACACCATGCTGGATAAACCAGGCGTTGCGCGCACGTCCCGCCGTTGCCAGCGTGCGGCCCCTGGGGCCGCGCTGATTGGCGACGATGCATAAAACGAAGTAGACGAGCGCGAGTGCGTCGGCAATGGAGGCGGCTTTTGCCGGCAAGACAGACGCCAACGCCACAAATGCGATAACCCCGATGAACTCGGCGCGCTTCACCACCGGCTCGCCCTTTAACGCCGCCAGCCAGTAGCGGTTTGGGTTGGCGTGCGCGGCGACTTGATCGATGGCGGGTCGCCAAGCGGAGGTGAAGTTGTCCCAGGCGGGAAGCTGCAAACCCGCCGCTTCGCGCTTCATTTGATCCGCGGTTCCCGAAGCTGTTGCCCAGCCAATAAAACCGAAGAACGACCACAACACAAATTGTGGTGCGGGGCTGAGCAGCTCGGCGACGGGGTCGCGCCCCTGTTGAAACAGCCAGTAGGTAGCGCCGCTGAAGAACAGTGCAGCGCTACCAAAGGCAAATGTGAGCGCGACGAATGTCCAATAGGCCGGGCTCGCGCCCCACAAGGGTGGCGGGGTTGTCGGCTTCAAGCGCAAATAGACCCGATATGAAAGTGGCGCGACTTGGTCTTTATGCACGTCGAAGCGGGTTAGAACGTCGACGGCGGCTTGGACTTTGGGCGGTAGTGTCATGAAAGTTCCCCGTAAATGTATGGGGTGGATTCTGCTGGTGGTCGGGTCAAATCGGGGCGGGCTGCGACAAACACCGACAAATCAAGGATGAATTCAGATTGCCGCCGATAGGTCAAGCGCGAAGCCGTTGTTTTGACTAGAAGCAAGCACGCGGACATTTCCCAATTGGCATCGACGCCGTGGCGCGAAGCTTGCTTGTGCGGCTATTTGGCGGGCAGCCTTTTCAATTCCGAAATTGCATCAGCAAACCGATCTCGATGGGTTTCGTTGCGCCACCCCACCAATTTTTTCTGCACTATCCCTTTGTGGAGGAAATAGGTGACCGGTGTTTCCGAAAACTGGTCGAAAGGCCACTCAGACGCAATGTGAACAACCGAAAGTGCTTGATCCGGATAGCGGTGATTCCAGTCGCGCAGTGTTTCAAAGTCGAATTGAGAGTTCTGGGGGGTGACAAACAGGATGCGTCCCTTCACTTCGCTAGAAAGCGCAGTGTCAGCGTTGATACGTTGCATCATTTGCCGCGAGAACCCGCAGCGCGGATGCGCGACCACAACAATTTGCCAATCTGCACTGAGATTGGCCGGAACACGGGTAGCAATATCAAGCAGCGGGTGAAGTTGCCACGCTGAAGGTCCAGTGAAGCCACGCCCTAGTGGGTCAACCATCTCCGGCAGTAAATCCTCGGCAGGAGGTTGAAGCTGGGGTGCAAAGTCAACTGCGTTCTTGAAATCTCGAACGCGAATCAAACTTTCATAGTACTCAAGTCTCTGCGCAGCAGTGGTACGTTGTCGCCTCGTATTCTCGTCCAAGATCAACTTCTGTTGGATCGCGTAAGAGGTCATGTTCGTGTAGAACACCATGCTTTGTGCAATTCGCAAATACAAATCCAAATCTGCATCATGCGTGGCCGACAGCGCTCTCTGGTGTGGAAAATCCCCGATGTAGCGGTTGAATGCCTTTACAATTGTTGCCCGCTTGACGTCGTCAAGGACTTCCATTCGAGGAATTTCTGCTTCGACCTTGAAAAAATCTGGCGCACCAACGCGCACCGACGAGGTGTGCGTGCATCCTAGAATATGTATGCACAGTGCCGCGACCACGAATACAACTGACGAATTACGTGTCATCAATATACACATCGCTTTCAGGGGGCGGGGGCAACGAGTGCCGCCCGCCGATGCTAGCTGATCAACCTCCATTGGCCAGCTTGATCACAAGTTAGCATGACGACATACAAATAGCGTTCGAAGCTTGTAGGCATGTGGCCCGTTGTGCGCAGTAGTAGCCCTTGTAATCTGTTCCGCCTTCTGATTCGTCGGCGTCATACCACTGGCCAAACTTTAGTTGTGTGTTGCGCGCTGCCGGATCAAATCGTTTGCCCTTCACAAAAAACGTTCCTTTCATGATTGCGGCATCGGTATCTGAAGCGATCCGCAAGTTGTCAATCAGTCGGGTGGCGCGCTGGGCCCCGAAAAGGGCGAGTATCTCGTGTGCGTCTGTTGCAGTAAGCCCCGCTAGCGCGTCATATCTAAATCCAGTAATGCCCTTTTCATTGAATCGGATGCTGGCGGAAAATTCTGTTTGTGCACTTGTCGACAACTTCGACAGAGGCGAATCAGCGTCTTCCACTATATGAGTATCCAATACTGACTTAGACTTAATTGGTGCGACCAAAAGAGCATAAGCAGAAGGGCTCATCAATGTCTTTTCGTCCAACTGGTTGGATGTGGACAAATCAGTGGCAAATGCACCACCTGTAATGCTCAGACCTAATGCGAATACGCAGCACATAAAAGATTTCAAATTCATGAAAATCTCCTGTTTGGGTTTGTTTGAGGTACACACTTGTACGAAAACGCGATTTGCGTCAGGCGCATTTTGACCCCGCGCTAATTGAAATGTCTACTTTAATTAACCTTTAAATTAACATTTTGGCAAGAAACCCGTAAAAATTCATACTATCCCCACCAGTTTTTCGCTCGTTGCCAGCCACTCCCACTCCACGTCACTAATGGCACCGGCAACTTCACCCTGCCGTTTTAGCATTTCCTGCAATTGCGGCTTCTTCTCATCGGTGTACGCCGACTCATTCCCTAACCACGTTTCGATGTTGGTCTTCTCGGCGGTCAGCGCTTTGAGTTTGGTGTCGAGTTCGGCGAGTTTCTTCTCCAATGGCTTTCGTGCGGCGGCCAAGCGCTGGCGGGCGTCGGCTTCCGTCTTCTTTTGTTCCTTGCGGTCAGCGGTCGAAATAGCGGCAACCTCTACTACTGGCGGCGGTTTCGGCACATTTTTGGCTGGTTCTGCCCGTCCTTCCTTGGGTTTGGCGTCGCGATACTCTTTGAAGCCCTTAGCCTTAGCCGTTGCGTATTGTTTTGCCCATTGCTTGTAGTCATCCAAGTCACCGTCAAATTCTTTAACTTCGCCATCCGCAACCAGCCATAACTGATCGGCGGTGGCTTTGAGCAAATGTCGATCGTGCGCCACAACGACAAGGGTGCCTTCAAATTCTTGCAACGCTTCGGCCAACGCCTCGCGCATATCAATATCGAGGTGGTTGGTTGGTTCATCGAGCAACAATAAGTTGGGCTTTTGCCAAACAATGAGCGCTAAGGCCAGCCGCGCCTTTTCGCCGCCGGAAAATGGGCCGACCGGCTCATCACAACGCGCGCCCCTGAAGTCAAAGCCGCCCAAGAAGTTACGAAACTCTTGTTCGCGGGTGGTCGGGTCTAGGCGCTTGAAGTGCATCAGCGCCGACTCGTCCGTGCGCAGCTGCTCAATTTGGTGCTGCGCGAAGTAGCCAATCTTTAAGCCCTGCCCCTCGTAACGCCCTCCTTTTTTCTGCGCCAAAGTGCCAGCAAGTGTCTTGACCAGCGTCGATTTACCCGCGCCGTTGGGACCAAGCAGCCCGATCTTGTCGCCATAGAACAACCGCCACTCAACGAGTGGCAACACGGTTTTGGATTCGTAGCCGAGCGCAGCTTCTTTTAGGTGCAGCAATTGCCGTGGAGCCGCCGCCGGTTTGCGAAACGAAAACTCGAACGGCGAATCGACGTGGGCGGCGGCGATGATTTCCATCCGCTCCAGCGTCTTGATGCGGCTCTGCGCCTGCTTTGCCTTGGTCGCTTTTGCCTTAAAGCGATCAATAAAACTATGCAGATGCGCCACCTGGCGTTGTTGCTTGACGTGCTGCGCCTGTTGGTTGGCAAGCTGCATGGCGCGGGTGCGCTCAAAAGTCGAATAGTTGCCTGAGTATTGATTGAGCTTTTGATTTTCAACGTGGACAATTTGGTTCACCACCGCATCCAGAAAATCACGGTCATGGGTAATCAAAAACAGCGTGCCACGGTACTGTGCCAGCCAGTCTTCGATCCACATCACCGCGTCGAGATCGAGGTGGTTGGTCGGCTCGTCGAGCAGCAGTAAATCCGAACGACACATCAGCGCTTGGGCAAGATTCAAGCGCATGCGCCAGCCGCCCGAAAACGTACTAACCGCAAGCTCTTGTTGCTCTTCGTTAAAGCCGAGTCCGGATAACAAAGACGCCGCGCGTGATCGCGCAACGTAGCCGCCAATTTCTTCGAAACGTGTGTGCAGGTTGGAGAGTTCGGCCGCCAGCTTTTCGTGCTCCGACTCGTCATGCCACTCCGCCGCTTCGGCCTTCGCCAGTTGCGCTTCAATCACGCGTAATTCATGGTCGCCGTCGAGCGTGTACTCAAGCGCCGAGAGCTGGCTTTGCGGGGTGTGCTGCGCCACGTGGGCGATCACCCAAGATGGTGGCATTTCGAGCTCACCGGAGTCCTGATGCATTTCGCCGCGCATCAGCGCAAACAGGGTCGACTTGCCAATGCCGTTTGCGCCCACCAGCCCCACTTTGTGGCCTGGGAAAAGCGTGAGGTTGGCGTTATCAAACAGACGTTTGGTGCCGCGTGCGAGGGTGAGATTAGAGATGCGAATCATGAGAAATGTAACCGCAGATAGACGCAGATGAACGCAGATAAATTCAACGACGAAACGTTGCGGTGCCTAAATTGGGAAAGGGTGGATTTGCCGCGCGCCGCGCCTTTATTTGCGTTCATCCGCGTTCATCTGCGCTTATCGGCGGTTTCAATTAGTGTTGCACTTTTATGAACTGACCTCGACGTCGTAATCGACCGTTAGCGGCGCATGGTCTGAAAACCAAGTCTTGGTGTAAATGCTGGTCTTGGTCGCGGTCGCGGCAATACCCGGCGTGCAAAGGTGATAGTCAATGCGCCAACCCACATTGTTCTCACGCGCGTTGCCGCGGTTGGACCACCAAGTGTACTGGTCGGGTTTGTCGTTTAACGTGCGGAAGGTATCCACGTAGCCCACTTTGTCGAACAGGCTAGTGAGCCATTCACGCTCTTCCGGCAAAAAACCAGAGTTCTTCTTGTTGCCGCGCCAGTTCTTCAAGTCAATTTCCTTGTGCGCGATATTCCAGTCGCCCACAATGATGACGTCTCGGCCAGATTTTTTGAGCTTGATGAGGTACGGCATAAAGACATCCATAAAGCGAAACTTCTTCGCTTGTGCGACCTCGGAAGCAGCGCCCGAGGGCACGTAAAGTGAGACCACCGATAAATTGCCAAACTGCACCTCAAGGTAGCGACCTTCGGCATCGACCCATTCAATGCCAGTCCCGATGATGACCTTTTCAGGTTCTCGCTTGGAAAATATCGCAACGCCGGCATAACCCTTTTTCTCCGCCGGATGATAGAAGGCGTGCATATTTTTCCAGCGCAGCACTTCTTCCGGCACATCACTTTCAAGCGCTTTGATTTCTTGCAGGCACACGACATCTGGCCGCTGCGTTTTCAGCCACTTGATCAAACCCTTTGAGGTCGCCGAGCGGATACCGTTGACGTTGACTGATATGACACGCACGAAAGAGGCCCGTAGAATGAGGAAAGAACGAAATTATGGGGCTTATGGGGCATTACGCGCTTCCACCCCGTTCCTGCCACCTGCGGTTGCTCAATCCCGCTCGACTTTCCGGTTCCGCTATGTCCTCAACTGACTTCCGCACAGAATTTGTTGAATTTGCCATCGCGCAGAATGCCCTCCGCTTTGGGGAGTTCAAAACGAAAGCGGGCCGGCTCTCGCCGTATTTCTTTAACGCAGGCTTGTTTAGTGACGGTTCCTCAATGGGCCAGCTGGCCGGTTTTTACGCAAAAGCGGCAATCGCCTCGAAGGTGCCGTTCGACATGATTTTTGGCCCGGCGTATAAAGGCATCACCCTTGCCGCTGGCATGGCGATTAAGCTGGCCGACATGGGGCGCAACGTGCCGTTTGCGTTCAATCGCAAGGAAGCCAAAGATCATGGCGAGGGCGGACGCATGGTTGGCGCGCCATTGTCGGGCCGCGTGCTCATTGTTGATGACGTGATTTCCGCCGGCACTTCGGTGCGCGAGTCGGTCGCCATGATCAGCGCCGCCGGCGCCACGCCCTGCGGCGTGGCCATCGCGCTCGACCGACAAGAAAAGGGCAGCGAAGGCGGCGTCGACAGCGCGCAATCGGCGGTGCAGGTGGTGCGTGAGCAATTGCAACTGCAGGTGGCGTCGATCGCGACCCTGCAGGACTTGCTGCAGTATCTGCAGTCCACCGGCGCGGCCGAGTTGGCGCCGCACCTGCCGCGCGTGGCCGCCTACCGGGACCGCTATGGCGTATGAGTGGCGCCGGGTCCGAGCCAGCGGGTGGTGGGCTGCAGCGGGGTGGCTGCTGTGCTGGGCGCTGCCGGGCGCGGCGCAGACCGCCGGGTCCGCAGCGGCCACCGCAAGCATCTACACCTGCGTCGACCTGCAGGGGCGGCGCCTGGCCTCCGACCGCCCGATTGCCGACTGCAGCAGCCGCGAGCAGCGGATGCTGAACCGTGATGGCCCGGTGCAACGGGTGGTGCCGCCCACGTTGACCGCTAACGAGCGCGCCGAGCGCGAAGCCGCCGAGCGCCGGGCCGACGCGGCACGCGTCGCCCAGGCCGACGCGGTGCGGCGCGACCGCAACCTGGTGGCGCGTTTTGCCAACGAGGCGGCACACCGCAAGTCGCGCGAGGCCGCGCTCGACACCATGCGGCTGGCGATCAAGGCCACCGAACTGCGGGTGCGCGAACTCGCCGCCGAGCGCAAGCCGTTGTTCGACGAGGCCGAGTTCTACAAGGGCCGCGCGATGCCCGGGCGCCTGAAGCAGCAGTTCGATGCCAATGACGCCGGGTTCGATGCGCAACGCCAGGCGGTGGTTACCCAGGAGGCCGAGCTGGTGCGCATCAACACGCTCTACGATCTGGAACTGGATCGTCTGCGTCAGCTGTGGGCGGGTGCCCGACCGGGCTCGCTGCCGCCGGTGGCCGGCGTCTCCGCAAGGCCCTGAGGGCCGCACCGCACGCCGCTGATCAAGGCGGCTGGTTGGGGCCCAACCTCACCCCACCGCAGCGCGGCCGGATCGAAGGCGGCGCGGCTGGCGCGGGGGTCGTTCAGCCCAGGCGCTTCTTCAGCAACTCGTTGGCCTGCGCCGGGTTGGCCTTGCCCTTGCTGGCCTTCATCACCTGGCCGACCAGCGCGTTGAAAGCCTTGTCTTTGCCGGTGCGGTACTCGTCGACCGACTTCGCATTGGCCGCGACCACCGCGTCGACGATCTTCTCCAACGCAGCGGCGTCGTTCATCTGCTTGAGGCCCATGGCCTCGATCAAGGTGTCGACGCTGCCGGCCTCGCCGTCCCACAACGCATCGAACACCTGCTTGGCGGCGTTGTGGCTGACGGTGCCGTCGCTGATGCGCACGATCAGCGCGGCCAGCGTGACGGCATTCACCGGGCTGTCGGTGATGGTCTTGCCCTCGGCGTTCAGCCGCTTGCTCAGCTCGCCCATCAGCCAGTTGGCCACCGCCTTGGGCTGGCCACAGGCCTCGCGCGCGGCCTCGTAGTAGCGGGCCATGGCCAGGCTCTGGGTGACCATCGCGGCGTCGTAGGCGGTCAGCCCATCGCTGGTCTGGAAGCGCTGCGCCATCGCCGCCGGCAGCTCGGGCAGGCTGGCGCGCACCTGCTCGATCCACTCGGGCGCGATCACCAGCGGCGGCAGGTCGGGGTCGGGAAAGTAGCGGTAGTCGTGCGCGTCTTCCTTGCTGCGCATGGCCCGCGTCTCGCCGCTGTCGGGGTTGAACAACACCGTGGCCTGCTGGATCACCAACCCGTCCTCGATCTGGTCGATCTGCCAGTGGATCTCGAAGTCGATCGCCTGCGCCATGTTGCGGAACGAGTTCAGGTTCTTGATCTCGCGCCGGGTGCCGAAGGGTGCGCCGGGCCTGCGCACCGACACGTTGGCGTCACAGCGGAAGCTGCCTTCCTGCATGTTGCCGTCGCAGATGCCCAGCCACATCAC
>JACMOJ010000391.1 GCA_014378085.1 Burkholderiales bacterium
AATCTCGGCCACCCGCGAGCATCAGATCCAGGCATTGCAACGAGCCGCCGGCATTGCCCGCGTGGTGCTGGATGTCGAGCCGGCAAACTGGTGGATCGGCACCGTTTACGAACGCCGCGACAGCTTAATATTTGTCGCCATCGGTGCGGCGATAGCGGTGCTCGGCACGACCTTGTTGTGGAGAAGCCAACGCCAACGAAGAAGCGAAGAGGGCGGTGAACAAATCGCCTCCCGCTCGACGCTTATCGCAATGCCCGAATGGGACGAGCTCACGGCGTGGCCCGAGCAGCCGCGCCCGACGTTGTCTCTCCTCAGCCAGGCGATGACACCACACTTTGCATTGGCGCGGCCGGGTGCGGTGGGTGTTGCCTGCCTAGCGGCGCAAGAAAAACCGATTGACTTGGCGATGGATTCACAGAACAATCTGGGTACACCTTTTGCTCTCGCCACTCCCAGTGTTGGGGGTCTCGATCCGAGCCCATCCGAGACAGTTCCAAGCGCTGTCGCCGCCACAGCCCCACTGCCTGCAGATTCAGATAAGCACGACCGCGCGGAGCTCTTTCCCGCGCAGGTTGAGGCATCAGCAATCGCGTCTCCTGCAGCGGTTAGACCAGCAATCACTTTTGCAGAACGGAAAAGGCAAAACAAGATGGTTAACACACCAACACTCGCCGCAATTGCCAACACCTTCACGACGACCAGCAGAACAAGCTCGATGCTGCTCAGCGCATGGCTTGATGAGGATGACGGCAAATCCAACGCGCCTTTGTCGCCGCTGGAACGACTCACCGCAACCGGTTATCCGCTTCCGTCCATCGCTTCTTGGGGGCGAGCGCTCAAAGTAATCTGGGCCGCTCCCGAAATATGGGACATCGAAAGTCAGGCCGGCAAGGCTGCATCGTTGAGTAGAACGGCGCGTGCACTAACAAACATCCCTCCCAACGCCAATATCGACCAGACGGACCGAAAACACGAGCGTGACACGGTGCGCGCCATTGTGTTGGCTGCCATCGCAGGGCTCACCCCAATCGACGTCGCAAGCGTGGCCGCCGGTGGACCGAAATTCACGCCTCGTTCACTGCGTCGGGCGCGGACTCTCCTCATGGAAACGCCGACACCCAGCGTCTCTGAGAATCATGCCGGAGCTGAGGCGATTGCCGCTCTTGCGCGTAGTTGCGGCATCGAGGTCGTGATTGAAAAAAACTCGTTCCGATCAGACGAGGACATGACCTACCTTGTGCAGCCGCTCAGTACGTGGCGTCCTGTGGTTGAGTCTCGCCTAGAGATGGACGTGCTGTGGTGATCGCGCCGCTCACCCCGTTTATTGCGAATGCCTTAGAGGTGACGGGTGTCGTGCTCGGGATCGGCGGGGCGTTTGCAATGGCGATGCAACGCTATCGCATGGCGTCCTCCTGCTGGGTCGTCGGCAACGTGGCGCTCATCGTGCTCGCGCTATCGGCTGGACTCGGAATGCTGGCGTTTATGTATGTCATCTACTGCGCGCTGGCGATGGTCTCGCTGATAAACCTGGCCCGCTCGGAGCTTCGCCAAAAGAGGCTGCTTGCAAAGCAGGAAAAACACCAGGCAGAAGTCCCCCGCGAAGCGGAACCCCGGCTGCTACCTCCGTAGCACGGCACCCGTACCCGCGAAGCGGAACCCTTACGCGACAGCGTATCCGCAGAAGCCGCGTAAGCGGAACCCCCAGTCGCAAAGCGACTACCCGCCGCAATAGCGGCACTGAGACCGAAGGGCGATTTCGTCCGAGAAAACACCAATGCCAGATTCGATTATTGAACGCACGCCTGAAGTCAGTGAAATCTCCTGGTGGCGAGGTGACGCGCTGGCCGGGATGGCATGTTGTGCGATCGGGCTTGCGGTGTTCGGCGCCTACTACTGGTTGAACATTCGCGAGGGCTTATGGGTGGCTCTTGCCTGCTATGTTCTTGGCGCGATGTTCTTGCTCAGGGCGAGCCGCCGATGGAACGGAAAACGAGTCGAGGCGAGCGCGTTGAAACAGTTGGCGCGACGCATGCCCAAAAATTGGGGCCTGACTCCCAACATGCGTGTGCCTGGCTTGGGGGATTGCGACGGCTACGTGGTGGTTGACCAAACCGCCGGTTATTGTCTGGAGATCAAATCAACCCGTAGCGTGATTTACAAAAACGTGCTGATGGGACGCGAAAAATTAACGGACCGACAAGGTAGACCTCTTCATAAGGACCCTGTCGCCCAGGCCAAGGCTGTTGCAAAGCGGTTGTCCGCTGAACCGGTGCTGTGGTTCCCCAGGGCCAACCCCCCAACAGAGGTGAGGATGCGCTGCGGCGTGTTGCTGGTGCTTGGCAACGAAAAACAACTGATTCGCGCAATCAATCGCTGGCACGCTCGTCGCTAACAGGTCGCAACAAAACCAACACATCTACTTTGAGACTATCCCGAGCATCTGTGCGGGGGCCTCATGTTGCGATCACTATTTACGTTCGGTACTTTTATTTTGTCGGCGCAATGTTGCGCGCTCGCGCCCCCGGCAGCGCCGGCCGGTTGCGACAACCGAGAGTCGGTAGGTCCGGCTAAAGCGGCGCGCACGACGCACGGATTTTCCGGGCCAGCAAGCGCGAGCACCATGAGCGCGCGCCGCAACTCAGCCTCACTGGCAGCCAACGTCGACCTGGTCGTGGCCGAGGGGGGCAAAGCAACCTGGTCAATTTACGCGGCAGACGAATGGCGTGCGCCAGAAGATGTTTTGCTCAACATTCAAGGATTGGGGACCAATGGATCTACGCGCACCGCTCCCCGCTCGTCCGGGAGAGGGGAACGCTACAACCTAACAGGGAAGCTCCGCGATCCGTTCCGATCGCTGCCGTATTTCTTTGTCCGGCTAGTCGTAGACGATCCGTCTGGAGGATCGGTGCAGTTTTGCAGTTTTGCGAAACGGGTCGGAGATGTTGACCCGGTTATTTCGGTGTTCACGGTTGATACCAAGGCAGAGAAGCAATGATGCGCCTACGCAAACAAATCGTCGCGATGGCGGCGGTGGCGCTTGGGTTCTTCGCCGCGCAAGCTCACGCAGGGGTGTCGGTGGTCACCAATGAGCCCACCGCCAACGGATTTAACGGGAGCATTGGCGCCATTGCGCAAAACGCCCCTGGAACGTTCGATGTGGGTTTCTATAACAACCAAAACAGCAATTGGGCGTTCAAGCGCGCGTTTTGTGGAGGCGACGCCTCGACGTATTACAGCGCTGCGGCCAACCAAATGCCAACCAGTGTGGGTCAATCAACATCGGCTGGCGGCCTAACGATAACACTGGTGGATTCGTGGGGCACCTTACGCACTTATAGGTTTTCCGGCGTAGCCAACAATGTGCCGAGTGATTTTTGTTTTGTGTCCGGCGATGGATACAACAGTTCGACTCTGACGCTGACGGCATCCACGCCAACGCCTGTCATCTCCAACATCAGAGTGCAGGCTGACACCAATTCCGTGGGCGGCAAAACCATATGCGTCGACTATCGGCCAAGCAACCCAAGCATCACATCCTTCGACTGGATTGAAAATGGAGCCGCCTTTAATGGTGCTGCTGCAGCGCTGTGGGATACCTTCATATGTCTCAATCGAAGATCGGCTTTGGTCGAGGGGTCGACATTTACGATACAGCTTCGCTACAACGGCCAGACCAGCGAATTAAGCAACGCGCTGACGATCACGGTGCCGGGCACGGCGCCGCCGCCGCC
>JACMOJ010000392.1 GCA_014378085.1 Burkholderiales bacterium
CCCGGCGCAATGATGGCCGATACAAACTGACCATGGTCCGCCAGACCGAAGCCAACCCCCGACAGCAGCATGACCATGAAGATGGACTGCATGAGGTAATTGGTCAACGCGAGTCTGCCGAGGGGCGCGATGCTGCGGATGAAGCGTTGGCCAAGTCCGCTAATTGAAAACAGCGCGGCCGCGGCGATGTAGGCCGGGGATAAGAGCGGCGCGAGGGATAACGCAAATGAAGTCGCCGGACTTGCAATCAATGCGGGGTCGGCCGCCCAACTGACAGCATGGTCGGCGAACACCAGTGAAATAGGAATTCCTAACGTGAGGCCGCTGGAGAGGATGACCCGCCATTTCCTGCGATGTTTCGCCGGATCGCGCAGCCACCCGAGCTGCGCCACAAACGCACCCATCAAGAAGATGAGCACGGCTTGGGGGAACAATAACAACCAGCTTGCCAATACCCATAGGTAATCGTAGAGACGCGGTAATACTGTGCTGAGGTAATCGCCGCGCGCATAGATATCGAACACGCGCATCATCTCGTCGATTTCGCCGTCACTCATCCTCGGCGGTGCCGCTGACAGCGCTGACAGCAATGCGCTAGCGACGATAAAGACCAGCGTGATTAAGCCCCAGCGTTTGATACCCCGCAGTAATGCCCGCGGCCCTTGGTCGATGTAGGCAATTAAGAAGTGCCCAGCGAGCGCGTAGCGGGCAAGAATGTCGCCAAACCAAATTAGGCTGCCGTGAATGAGCCCCATCACCAGCATGAAATGCAAACGGCGTCTGAATCGCCGCGCAACGATGCCAGTGTTCGCCAGCGAAGCGCGCCGCCACCGCCGCGCCATGATGGCAAAACCGTAGCCAAAACAAAAACAGAAAATAGGGTAAATCTTGTATTCAAAAACCAGCGAGGTCAGGTAGACGGTGATTCTGTCTAGGCCACTCGCGTCGTCCCACAACATACCCAAACTCGGTGCGGTAATTCCCCACGCGAACGATTGGATGTTGACGAGCAAGATGCCCAGCAGGGCCGCACCGCGCAGGGCATCGATGAGCGCTTCGCGTTGCCCCTCCGATGCCAAGCGATTAGCCGACCAGCAGGGCGGCGATGAGGGACGCCATTACCACGGCGGAAACAATCGAGCGCAAGCGGAAAAACCAAGTGGGAAGAACTTGCTGAAGGTGAAGCAACGCGTCGATAACCCACACAAAGCCAACCAGAAAAATGGCGACAATCACGCGCGAACTCCCGTTCGGCAGAAACAACATCGCCCACGCCAGCAGGCTGGGTACGACCGATAACAAAAATAGCGATTTGGCGGTTTGTGGCTGCTGCTCGTGTGTGGCGAGCCCAACCCCCCATTGAATGCCACCCAAGAAAGAAACGATGACGGCTGCGTAGGTGGTGATCGCCTGACCGGCGAACTGGCGCAAGCCGCCCAAGCCCAGCTGTGGCCCAAACAACAGTATCACGGCACAGGTAATAAACGGCATCGTACCCGCATAGGACAATATTGTGGCAACGCGTTTTGGTTCGTACTGCACCGTCGGCCTAACGAATCAACAGCATGATAAATAAACCGATAGCGACCACGGCCAGCAACGCAATCACGCCAAGAAACACCGTTGGCATTGTGCTGCTGTTCGGATTAGCTGCGCTGGCCGGATTGCTGCCGTCCAGTGCCGAGAGGTCGATGTCAGTGGATTCGCCCGATGCCCGCGCTTGCTTCGCGGCGTAGGCGTGGGCGGCGAGTTCCATCTCTTCGAACTGCACGATCGGCACGGTGCCGGTATCTGACGGCGCATTCTGCGCAAGTGTCGCCTTCGGTGCGGGTTTTTGTTTGCCCTCGGTACTGCTGGTGACGCCGCTAATGTCACCCGTGAAGGCGCGCATTTTTTTAGTTTCTGAGATGTATTTTTCAAAGTCCTTGGTTTGATTCGTCATCACCGCCAGCTTTCGCGTCGCGTCGAAAGAATCAAATTGCTTGGCGAGTGTCAGTGGCGCGACTGCAGGTTCGTCATCATCCTTTTTATACCGGCCGACACCAATGCCAAGCGCATCGAGCGAAACAGGCTTTGGTTGCGAAGGCGCGTTGGTCGCAATTACTTTTCCCGCGGGGGTGGAAACATGCAGAAGGCGCTTTACCTCGTTTAAGTCTTGGACCATTTCACGCATTGACTGATAACGTTCGTCGACCGATTTCGCCAGAGCTTTTGCCACAATCAAATCGAGCATTGGCGGAATATCCGCGTTGCCCGACGATGGCGGCGACGGCATATGATTGACCGTCGAATACATAATGGCGTTGACGTTGTCGCCGTCAAACGGCGGCGCAGCCGTGAGGATTTCGTAGAGCACCACGCCGAGCGAAAAGATATCGGTGCGGTGGTCAAGATTTTTGCCGATGACTTGCTCCGGCGACATATATCTTGGCGAGCCCAATATCAGACCGGTCATTGTCTTGACGGCGGATGCGGTCATACGCGCAATACCGAAGTCGGTAATTTTTGCGTACCCGCCTTTAACGATCATGATGTTCGAGGGCTTTACGTCGCGGTGGATGATGTCGTGTTCGTGCGCAAGCGCCAGCCCGCTGGCAATTTGGCCAATCCAATCCACCGCATCGTTCACGCTGGGGCGCACGCCCTCGGCCATGATTTCCTTCAATTCTTTGCCGTCCAGCAGTTCCATCGCCATGTAGGCGCAGTCGTCATTCTTGCCCACATCAAAAATGGTCACGATATTGGGATGATTCAGCCGACCGGCTGCTTTGATCTCTTGCTGAAAGCGCGCTTCGTACTCGGCGAGTTCGTCTGAGTTAAGGTTTAAATTGATGGTCTTAATCGCCACGGGACGATCAATAACCGGATCCACCGCCCGATACACAACACCCATCGCGCCTTGGCCGATGACGGAAAGTATTTTGTAACGACCGAGCGTCTCAACCATGAATTGTTAAGGAGCCTTTTAATTCTTAGTCGGCGCGACGACGGGGGGTTTGAGGCGTGCCTTGGCCTGGCGGAAAGATGGCCCCCAAGACGGGTGCCCAGCTTCTGCGGGCAGCAAATCAAAATCTGGCTTGCCCTGCAGAATTTTGTCGAATTCCTGCCGGCAAAGCGTCATACGATTAGTAAGGCAAAAGCTAAATGCCGTGAACTTGCGGGATCTGACTTGATCGTCCGGCACAAGTGTTTCTTTCAATGCGTCCTGAAAGAATTTAATGGCTTTCGGATAATCGGCGGCGTCGTAGGCGGTTATGCCCTCCGCCATTAACTTTTCACCGGCCGTCAACACTTTTGGTGCGCTTGCAGTCGAGGTGCGCCCCTGACGACGGCCATCAACTTCACTCTTTACGGTGCGAAACACCGGCCCCCAAATGGGATGCCCAGCTTCGGCTGGTGAAAGGTCGAACTTGGCGTCGAGGGCGAAGGCCTTCTCAAACTCCTCTTTACACCTGCTTTCACGGCTCGTCAGGCATTGCATAAACGCCATATGTTTACGTGCGTTTAATTGCTGCACCGGCGTTAGCAGACTGCTGTCGAGCGCGACCAGAAACGCTTTCATGGCGGCGTCATAATTGCCCGCCTCATACTGCTTCAGACCATCGTTTAAGTTGCTGTTGGCGCGGTCAAGACGTTCTATCTTGGCAAGTTCGTCGGGTGTCGGGCCGGTTGCCGTTGGTGCGACCGCACAACCGACAATCAATATCACTAGCGCGACAGAAAGCGGCAGCCTCCACCGGTTGCAGGTCGCTGCAATCCATGAGTGGTGAGACACTAATTGTTGGTCATGCAACGCATTCATTGCGCCCTCGCAGTGTGGCTAGTTAAATTTATGGCGGATATTGAGCTCTTCACGCGCTTTCACTTCGACGTTAGAGACGAATGGCGTGAACGTTGAATTACGAACTTCAATTTTGTATTTGCCGGGTGCTAACTTGTGCTGCTTAAGCGGCGGCGATACACCAATCGATTTCCCGTTCACCAGCACCTCCCCCCACGGTTGGATGGCCAAAACCAGCGTTCCCTGCGCAATTGGCACCATTGGTGGCACCGCTGGCAACGCCTTCACGCCATCCGCTTTTGTTGCATCGAACTTCGCGGAATCTGGTTTTAATGGTGTTGCATTGGTCGCGGGATTGGCTGCGCTATTTTTGGCGGCAGGTGACGACGGGCTGGCTGATGAAAGTTCGACCTTGGCGTTATCGAGCTTTGTGTCGACCCCGAGCGCGACCAACGCGGTGGCGGCAGCAGTGGAACCCGCACCTACAGTCTGCGCGGGGGCAGTCTGGGCTGGTGCAGCCGCCAAAATTTCGGCCTTGGTTGCGGTCGTCTCCGCTGGCTTCTTGGTGGCCACCATGACGGCCAAAATAAGCACGAGTAAACCGAGACCACCGCCGACCGCCGTTAATTTTTTCTTGTCCTGCATAAACGGCACCTGAGTGCTGTCATCGCCCGTGGCGGTTACCCTTTCAGTCGCAGCAGGTTGCGGCTTCGGGTTCGGTGCGGGCGTTTTCTCGGTCGGCTTTTGGTAGCTGACCTTATTGCGCGGGTTGGTTGCCGCAGCGCGATCTTCCATGCCTGAGCGCGCTTTGTCGAACGCCGCGGCAGATTCACCCACGATATAAATTTCGTGCTCGCGTACATGCTTATCGGTGCGTGAGCCTTCGTACCTAAACAGTTGTGCGTATTCTTCTGAGACAACCGACACAACATTGTAGTAGGAGCGCGATACCACGACCTGCCCGGGGCGCGCGAAACTCATGATGCGCTGGGCAACGTTGATGCCGTCGCCGACAATGTTAGGCTGCCCGTTAAAATCACGCACCAACTTGATTGGGCCTAGATTGATGCCGATGCGCAAAAACAGATCGCTGCCGGTGGAGGTGGCATCTTCGGCGGGCTCGGGCGCGTTTGGCGAAGCCTTGCGCAACAGGTCGCGCATATTCATGCCGACAGATAATGCGTCTTCGGGGTCACCAAGGAAACTCAGCGCCGCGCCGTCGCCCGTGTCGAGAATGATGCGCTGATCCGCAGCAATATCTTTGAGCGAGTCCGACAATAGGCCAGTGAACAGATTTTTCATCGTAATCTGTTCGGACACAGATTTTTTTGAGTAGCCGACGATATCGACAAATACAACGCTGCCGATAAAGGTGCGGTCACTGTGATCCATCACTGAACTCATGCGTTCCTCATCTAGTCACTACCGAGCGAACTCCAAAGCTGGCGGCAGTGAGGTGGTCTGACATCGGGATGACGAGTGCGAACTAGCTATTTCGCGCCGTTGCGATTTTTAATTTTGCATTCCACTAAAATCAGTGGCGCATCCGTCTTGGAACCACGGCGGTGTTGATGTATGGTTATTGACCTTAGTTTACCGAATTCTCAACGCGAAACGTGTAATTACACCGGATTCGCGAGTCACCCGATGAAGCAATCGCGCCGGTTGTTAAATGGTCGATAATGCCGCGCCAAGACCACGTCGCTACAAATCTTACACTGCGCCGTAAAGGTTCGTGGACGGGAGCCGGTCGTCGCGACTCATCAGCAGCAGAAATGACTGTGCTAGCGTGGTTAATGGCGGCAATGATGACGCGAGCTCGCCTGGATGCGTGATGGACCGACACTGACTGGACACTGGCCCCGGAATCAACACCTTCATACGCGGCGAGTGCTCGCGTTCTAGTTCGTCATTCCAGATACCGACAGCCTGATGGAGCGCGCCTTTTGAAACGGCAAAGGGACCCCAGAAAGCCTTTGTATCGATTGCGTGGCTCTCCGATAAGAACACTACAGCGCTGGACGAGGCACGTTTCAACATGGGCATACAGGCCCGGGTGACGGCGATCGGCGCTGTCAGATTAATCGTGGTGTAAGCCTGCCAACTGCCAAAATCTTGAAGGGCGAGTGGCGAAAGCGGGGCAACGTGCCCGGCACCGTGGAAGATGCCATCTAAGCGCTTAAATGTTGAGTGAATGGTGTCGGCCAGACCTTTAAATTCCGCGTCGGTCGCCTTCAAATAGTCGAGCGTCATCAGGGCGGGCTCGGTACTCCCATTGGCTTCGATTTCGTCGTAAACGGCGTCAAGTTTTGATTTGTTTCTGCCGTGTAAGACCACCGTTGCGCCGTGTTCCGCAAACACTAACGCCGCAGTCCGCCCCAACGAACCAGACGCGCCGGTCACGAGGATGACACGATCGCGTAGGCAGTCGGCAGGGGCGACTAGGTTAGCGGGGATTGGGGTAATGATGGAAGCTGGCGAAATCATTGTCATTAGCGGAAGTAAATGGCTCAGCGTGGCCGGGGGGCTGTGTGCCTATGTGCCTGTGTGCCTGTGTGGCTTTGTTGTTGTGTTGCCGTATTGTTAAGGGAAGCGGTTTGGCTGACTGACCCGTCTTGCAATAGCAGCGACCGCCTGTTCGGCTGCAGCGACACCATTTCTTGCCGCGCCCTCAAGGGTGGCCGGATATAAGCGTTCGGGATTTTGTATATCGTCGCCCGCAAGAAACACATTGCTGAATCTAGTCTGGGTGGGACGTCGCAGCGCTTCTGGCGTACATGCAAAGGTCGCAAATTTTTCAGTCACGACTTTGTACCAATCTGGGTCTGGCAGGGTCGGCACATGAACACGCAGCTCATCTAGCGTGACGGCAACTAGATCGGCATGTGACATTGTCTGATGCTCGCCGGACGCCGAAATGACACCCGCAATGATGAGCTCACTGTCACCTAGATGATTCGACAATGCACGGCGGTCAAAAAACCACTGCACACAACCCTCAGCTTGACCAAGCATTGGCATCGGCAGGCTAAGGGTAGTGGTGAAGCATAGATAAATGGTGACGATGGGTTCGTATTGCATCGCCGGTGCATTTAAATCAGGTTCCAAGTCAGGCAGCACGGCGCTGCGCTGGTGCGGGCCGACCGCAATGATCGCCGCATCGAAGCTCCATGCTTGATTGTTCGCCGTAAAGCGGACCTCGATGTCGTCGGCCTGCAAGTTGGTGACGCGGCTACCAGTGTGCGTCTTGAAGCCCCGCGCGGCAAGCCAGTTGGCCGCAGGTTCGGGAAATAACGCGCTCAAATTCAGCGTTGGCAACAGCAAATCACTTGCTTCTCGTTCGCCCGCGAGTGCGTCGCGAAGCACATTCAAAAAGACTTGTGCAGACGCTGTTGTAAGCGGGGTGTTTAGCGCGGAAATGGTCAGCGGCTGCCAGAGGAATTTAATCAGTGTTGCAGATTGGTGGTGGTCTTGAAGAAGGCGCGCGACGGTTAGGTTGGTGGCACAAGTGAATGCCGCGCGTTTCATCTTGGCCATGAATCGCACCGCGCGAATGCGGTCAGACCAGCTCAGCCCGTTCGCCATCAGCAGCGCAAACGCCATATGCAGCGGCGCAGGTAGTAACGGTGCGCGCAGTGAAAAGTGCGGCGGCATGGAAAGCGCCAGCGGAACACGTTGATAGGCCCGCGAAGGAACATCAACGAGGTCCATCAAACGCAATAGTTCTCGGTACGCACCGGACAGAATATGTTGGCCGTTGTCCAGTGTGTGGCCTTGGTAATCGATCCGCCGCGCCCGGCCGCCAAGCACGGGTGCTGCTTCGAACACTGTGCCGCGCCCACCGAGTTCCGCGACGCGAACGGCTGCCGCCATGCCCGAATAACCGCCGCCAATTACGGCAACGTGGTCACCAGCCCGCGCGGACGGAACGTTGTTCACCCCGCTACCCAAGTTTTCCACGCCAGCCACAGCTTGCGAATGGGGGTGAGGGACGTGCGCTGGTTGAGAACCTTGTAACCGTCAACGGCAATTTCATCGAGCAGCGCTCGATAAATTGCTGACATGATGAGTCCGGGCCGCTGCGCTTTACGGTCCTCCGCCGGCAAATTGGCAAAGGCGTCATTGTAGAGCGATTGGGCGCGCGCGGTCTGAAACGCCATCAGCTTTTCAAACGCCGGCGAATGTCTTGCGGCGAGTAAGTCTCCGACGGGGACCGAAAACTTGGCGAGTTCGTCTTGCGGCAGGTAAACACGATCGCGCCGCGCGTCCTCGCCGACATCACGAATGATATTGGTCATCTGAAACGCGAGGCCAAGGTGTTCTGCGTAGTGGATTGTTTTAGGATTTGAATAACCGAAGATACCGGCCGAAAGCTGCCCAACCACGCCTGCCACGCGATGGCAGTAAAGGCGCAATTCTTCCCAGTCTCGGTAACGTTTTTTTGACAGATCCATCTCCATGCCGTCGATGATTTCGCCGAGACGATGAGCGTCGATGCCGAATTGGCGTCTGGCAGGTTCAAGCGCTTTGGTGACGGGGTGCGTGGGGTGCCCCGCAAACAAGCTCGCCACCTCGCTGCGCCACCAGCCAAGTTTGGCGCGTGCCACGTTAACGTCCGACACGTCGTCCGCAATGTCGTCAACTTCCCGGCAGAAAGCGTACAGAGCCGTAATAGCGCGTCGACGCTCCGCTGGCAAGAAGCGAAAGCTATAGTAAAAACTCGAGCCGCTCGCAGCGGCTTTTTGTGCGCAATATTCGTCCGGCGTCATGGGCGCTTCATCAGTGCAGCGGGAACAACGCGGCACATAATGCCGAGCCAAGTCAGTTTGGTCACAGTTGGTCGATGGTTGAATACGTCGCCCTTCACAGCGTCAATTTTATCGAGGATTGTGAGGCCGCCAGCAACAATCATTCGCAGCTCGACGCCGAATCTGCCAGGCATCATGCCTGCCAGTGGCGCACCTTTGTGCATCATGTCGCGTGCTCGACTGACCTGAAACGCCATCAGCGCCTGCCACGCTGGATTGCTAACGGCTGCGCCAATATCGGCGTCCGCAACGCCAAAGTCTTGCATCTCGTTTTGGGGCAGGTAGACCCTGCCACGACCGTTCTTGCGCCAATCAACGGCAATGTCCTGCCAGTGATTAATTAACTGAAGTGCCGAGCAGATGTCGTCGCTCATCTGCAGTTTGGCTCGGTCTTCCACTGAGAAGAGGTGAAGAAGAAGACGCCCGATGGGGTTCGCTGACCGCCGACAGTATTCGAGTAACTCATCGAAGTTTGCGTAGCGGTCTTTCACCACATCTTGCTTAAAGGCATCCAACAGATTTCGAAATAGGGAAATCGGCAGCTGATATTGGTCGATCATTTTGGCAAGCTCGACAAACAGTGGCTGCTTTGCGCGAACACCAGCCTCAAGATCATCCAACTGGCGGGAATATTCGTCGAGCCTCGCAAGTCGTTCAGCGGCGGGTAAATCGCCTTCGTCCGCGAAATCGTCTGCGGTGCGCGCAAAGGCGTAGATCGCCTCAATCGGGCGTCGAAGTTTTGGGGGCAAGAGGATTGAGGCTACCGGGAAATTTTCGTAGTGTTCGACGGGCACGGCGTTCAACTAGAGGACAGAGGCAGCCGAATTATAGGTGGGTAGCGCGAGATTCGGTCGCATTGGTGTTTGGTGTGGTTGCGGATGGGCTATAATTTTCGGCTACCTGTGCGAGTGTGGCGGAATTGGTAGACGCACTGGATTTAGGTTCCAGCGCCGTAAGGTGTGTGGGTTCGAGTCCCTCCACTCGCACCATCTCTTTTAAACTAAGTGTTTGATTCTCCTAGCCCCGATTTGACCGGTCGGCTCGGGGTTTTAACGTGTTATTTCAGGAAATACCATGCAAGCCCAAACCTCTACCGCTAGTAGCCTTGAACGCAACCTGATGTTGTCTTTGCCAGCGATTTCGATTGAGTCGGAAATTAATTCCCGCCTCAAGAAGATCGCGCGTACTGCGAAAATGTCCGGATTCCGGCCTGGTAAGGTGCCCTTTAATATCGTGGCGAATCAGTACGGGTTTCAGGTTCGCCAAGAGGTGATGTCTGACGTGGTGCAGCAGTCGTTTGCTGAGGAAGTGCAAAAGCAACAGCTCAGAGTCGCCGGAATGCCGCGTTTTGCGCCAGCGAATACGGGTGAAGCCGCAGATAAGTTTGAATTCACCGCGACTTTTGAGATTTACCCGGAAGTGAAGGTCGGCTCGCTCTCAGGCAAGGGAATCGAAAAGCCTGAGGTTACCGTCACCGACGCCGATGTTGATAACACTATCGAGACGCTCCGCAAGCAGCGCGCCGCTTACGACCCAACGGACCGCGTGTCCGAAAAGGGCGATTTTATGGTGATTGATTTTGTTGGCACCCTTGACGGTGTGCCGTTCAAGGGCGGCGATGCGCAGAACTTCGGCGTGGTGTTGGGGGAAGGCCGTATGTTGCCGGACTTTGAAGCCGCGTTGGTTGGCATGAAAGGTGCCGACGAGAAGACGTTCAATATGACCTTTCCCGCAGACTATCAGCCGGAACTTGCTGGTAAGACCGTCCAGTTTAGCGTGACAGCCAAGGTCGTCAACGCCCCGAAGTTGCCGACGGTCGATGCGGAATTCGCAAAAACATTGGGTGTGGCCGATGGAAACGTCGAAACGATGCGCGCCGAGATTCGTGCAAATTTGCAGCGGGAGTTGAAAAAGCGCCTGCAGGCCAAAGCTAAAGACCAAGTGATGGACGCATTGGCGAACGCAGCAGAGTTAACGTTACCGCGTTCGCTGGTCGAAAACGAAGTTGTACGACTGCAGAATCAGGCGGTGCAAGATCTACAGTCACGCGGCATGACAACTAAAGATTTGCAGTTGCCGGCCGAATTGTTCGTCGAACGGGCAGAAAAGCGCGTGAAATTGGGGCTGATCCTGAGCGAAGTGGTTAAAACGCATGAATTGCGGGCAAAGCCGGCGCAAATCCGTACCGCCGTTGAAGAGCATGCAGAGAGTTTTGAAGATCCCGCGCAAATGGTTCGTTGGTACTACAGCGATCCTCAGCGTCTTGGCGAGGTCGAAGCGCTGGTAGTTGAAGAAAATGTAGTTGTTTGGGCTGAACAACAAATGTCTGTTACAGCGACACCAAAGACGTTTGATGAAGTCATGGAAATTAAGCGCTAGCGTATTGTCGCGAAGCGAAATTGTTTGGAGACAAGATGAAGAGCATGTACGAATTTCAGTCTCGAGCGTATGACATGACTGGTATGGCGCCAGCGCACCCTGATGAGTATCAAACTCAGGGGCTCGGCATGGTGCCAATGGTGATTGAACAATCCGGTCGCGGCGAGCGGGCGTTCGACATTTACTCGCGCCTGTTAAAAGAGCGCGTGATTTTTTTGGTTGGCGAGGTTAACGACAACACGGCAAATTTGATTGTCGCGCAGTTGTTGTTCCTTGAGAGCGAGAATCCAGACAAGGACATTTCGCTATACATCAACTCGCCCGGTGGCTCGGTCACCGCAGGGCTGGCCATGTACGACACGATGCAGTTTATTAAGCCTGACGTATCCACGCTGTGTACCGGTTTTGCGGCGAGCATGGGGGCGTTCTTGCTAGCGGCAGGGGCGAAGGGCAAGCGACTTTGCCTGCCCAATTCGCGTGTCATGATTCATCAAGTTTCAGGCGGATTCCGTGGTCAAGCGTCGGATATTGCGATTCACGCCAAAGAAACGTTGTTCCTGAAAAATCGCTTGAACGAAATCATGGCCAAGCACACCGGGCAACCGATTGAAACGGTCGAAAAAGACACCGATCGCGACAATTTTCTCTCTGCGGAAGAAGCGCAAAAATACGGTATCATCGATCGCATATTGGAAAACCGCAGCCAAGCGTAATCTTGGTTTAGGCGGCCCCCAACAGGGTGGCGAATCAGCCTTCGCGGTCGAGCGAATTTGCTCATTTTTGTTGCGAGCGAAGGTTAAGAATGTCAGAAAAATCCGGCGAAAAACTTCTCTACTGTTCCTTCTGTGGCAAAAGCCAGCACGAAGTTCGTAAGTTGATCGCAGGGCCATCGGTTTTCATCTGCGACGAATGTATCGACCTGTGTAACGACATCATTCGCGAAGAGGCGCAAGCCGACCCTGCGGCGAAAAACGCCAAACACGAATTACCAACGCCGCAGGAAATCTGCGAGATTCTTGACCAATATGTGATTGATCAAGTTCAGGCAAAGAAAATTTTGTCAGTGGCCGTATACAACCATTACAAACGACTTAAAGCTAATCCGAAAGAGTCGGAAGTTGAACTTGCCAAGTCAAACATTCTTCTGATTGGCCCGACCGGTTCTGGAAAAACCCTGCTAGCGCAAACGCTGGCGCGGTTGCTCAATGTCCCTTTCGTCATCGCCGATGCAACCACATTGACTGAAGCCGGGTACGTCGGCGAAGACGTGGAAAACATCATCCAGAAATTGCTGCAAAAGTGCGACTATGATGTTGAAAAGGCGCAGCGCGGCATTGTGTACATCGACGAAATCGATAAGATTTCACGCAAGTCGGATAACCCATCGATCACCCGCGATGTCTCCGGCGAAGGCGTCCAGCAAGCGTTGCTTAAGCTGATTGAGGGCACCATTGCGTCGGTGCCACCACAGGGTGGGCGTAAGCATCCAAATCAGGAATTTGTCCAGTTGGACACCACCAACATTTTGTTCATTTGCGGTGGGGCGTTCAGTGGCCTTGAGAAGGTGATCCAAAACCGTACTGACAAGGTTGGCATTGGTTTCGGCGCAGACGTGAGAAGCGGCAAGGACCGCACCGCAAACAATCAACTGTTGCGCGATGTAGAGCCGGAAGATCTCATCAAATACGGGCTGATACCAGAGTTTGTTGGCCGGTTGCCGGTAGTTGCGACTTTGGAAGAGCTTGACGTTAAGGCGCTGGTGAGGATTTTGACGGAGCCAAAGAACGCGCTTACCAAGCAGTATGAAAAGCTGTTTGCGATGGAAAACGTGTCGCTGGAATTCCGCGAGTCGGCACTTGCCGCCATCGCCAAGCGAGCATTGGAGCGCAAGACGGGGGCGCGTGGCCTTCGCTCGATTATTGAACACGCCTTGCTTGACGTCATGTTTGAGTTGCCCTCGCTGAGTAACGTCGAAAAAGTAGTGGTCGATGAGGGCACTATTTCAGGCGATCAAAAACCACTGCTCATGTATTCTGATCAACCTAAAGCTGTTGGCGCAGGCGGTTAAGCCGCGAAATTTTTGCTGCGTCCACTTGCATCGTCGGGAGTTGCTCCCATTTCAGTTGGTGGGTGGTGACTTTCCCGCCAAAAATAATGACCTCGGTGTGGTTTTGCTGAAATATTGGTGACCTGAATGAGCTTAATTTCCGAAGACGTACAAATTCTTCCACTTCTGCCACTGCGCGACGTGGTGGTGTTTCCGCACATGGTCATCCCGCTGTTTGTTGGTCGGCCAAAATCGATCAAAGCGCTGGAAGCGGCAATGGAAGAGGGCAAGAATGTCGTACTTGTTGCGCAGAAATCCGCCGCCAACGATGACCCGACACCCAAGGATCTCTATGACGTCGGATCGGTCGCGTCCATCCTGCAAATGTTGAAGCTGCCGGATGGAACCGTCAAGGTGCTGGTCGAAGGTATGCATCGCGCGCGCATCAATCACGTGCTATCGGTGAAGGAAAACTACGAAGCCGACATTACCCCCATCCCGCAAGCGGAGGCAGACAACAATGAAGTCGAGGCGATGCGCCGCAGTTTGTTTGCGCAGTTTGACCAGTACGTCAAACTGAACAAAAAAATTCCGCCTGAAGTTTTGACGTCTCTCGCTGGTATCGAGAGCGCAAGCCGTCTGTCCGACACGATCGCAGCGCACCTGCCACTGAAGCTCGAGCAGAAGCAGCAAATTCTCGAAAATTTTGATGTGCCATTGCGTTTGGAGCAGCTGCTTGGGTTGCTCGAAACGGAAATTGATATCTTGCAAGTTGAGAAGCGGATTCGCGGGCGGGTAAAGCGACAGATGGAAAAATCGCAGCGCGAATACTATTTGAACGAGCAGGTAAAGGCGATCCAGAAAGAACTTGGCGAAACCGAAGAGGGTGCCGAGATCGACGAGCTAGAGAAAAAAATCAAAGCAGCGCATATGCCGAAAGAGGCGCGTGCAAAGTGCGAAGCGGAGCTAAAGAAGCTAAAACTAATGTCGCCGATGTCGGCTGAAGCGACCGTGGTTCGCAACTTTATTGATACAGTTGTTGGCCTGCCGTGGAAGAAGAAATCAAAGGTATCGTCAGATCTCGCAAATGCCGAGAAGGTCCTCGATACGGACCATTACGGGCTCGAGAAAATCAAAGAGCGTATTGTCGAATACCTTGCGGTTCAGTCGCGAGTCGAAAAACTGAAAGCGCCGATTCTTTGTTTAGTCGGCCCCCCTGGTGTCGGTAAAACCTCCCTCGGCCAATCCATCGCCAAAGCCACCAACCGCAAGTTTGTGCGCATGTCACTCGGCGGCGTGCGCGACGAATCCGAGATCCGCGGGCATCGACGCACCTACATCGGTTCAATGCCGGGCAAGATATTGCAAAATATGGCGAAAGTCGGCGTGCGCAATCCACTGTTCCTTCTCGATGAAGTCGATAAGATGGGCATGGACTTCCGCGGGGATCCCGCGAGTGCGTTGCTTGAGGTGCTGGATCCAGAGCAGAACCACACCTTCCAAGATCATTACGTCGAAGTTGACTTTGATCTGTCGGATGTCATGTTCGTGGCGACGTCTAATTCGTTCAACATCCCGCCGGCGCTGCTTGACCGTATGGAAGTGATCCGCCTCTCTGGTTACACGGAAGACGAAAAAACTCACATTGCGCGCCAGTACCTCTTGCCCAAGCAAATGAAGGCGAACGGTGTGAAGGACGAGGAATTGGCGGTTGCCGATCAGGCGCTGCGCGACATCACGCGCTATTACACCCGCGAGGCTGGTGTGCGTGGCATGGATCGCGAAATTGCGAAGATCTGCCGCAAGGTGGTCAAGACGCAGATGACCAAAGCGAAGGAAGGCAAGTCGCATATCAATGCGAAGAACCTAGACAAGTATCTTGGCGTGCGTCGTTATAGCTACGGCATTGCCGAAAAAACAAATCAAGTCGGGCAAGTCACTGGATTGGCGTGGACGGAAGTTGGCGGTGAACTGTTGACGGTTGAGACAGCAGTGCTGCCTGGCAAGGGTGTCATCAAACGTACCGGAAAACTCGGCGACGTCATGCAGGAATCCATCGAGGCAGCGATCTCGGTGGTTCGCGCGCGAGCCAAATCGCTTGGAATTGCAAATGACTTCTATGAAAAAAATGATCTTCACGTCCATTTGCCCGAAGGCGCAACTCCCAAAGACGGCCCGTCTGCAGGTATTGCGATTGCGACGGCGCTAGTTTCAGTGCTAACCGGGATTCCGGTGCGTTGCGACGTGGCAATGACGGGCGAAATTACGTTGCGCGGGGAAGTACTGCCAATCGGCGGGCTCAAGGAAAAATTACTCGCGGCGGCACGCGGCGGGATCAAGACGGTATTGATTCCGGAAGAAAACCAAAAGGACCTCGTTGAAATCCCGACCGAAATTACACGGGATCTCGAGATTATTCCGGTGCGCTGGATCGACAAAGTGTTAGACGCTGCCCTTGAGCGCAGGCCGATGCCGCTGGTGGAACCTGAGCTGTCAGCGGCGGCAACTGCGGTGGTTGCAAGCAAAGAAGAAAAACCGGTCGTCACAAAACATTGATCCATCGTCCCCGATCAAGCTTGCCGCGCAGAAGAATGAGCCGTTGATGTCGTCGTTAAGTCCCAAACCGCATGCGGGCCGTGCTGATTGCGCTTTTTTGCTTGACACCAGACGGCGCAAAACGCTATAAATTAGGCTTGGCTTTTGTGGTGAGAAACGTTGTTCGCGAAGTTGACTTTTCTTGGCCGCTGGCCGACCATCGAGACGGTGCTAGGCGTATTTGGCACATCAGGGGCATCAGGCGCAATCCACATCTCTAAGCCGTAAGCCCAAAGTTCTAATTCCAAGGTTCATAAGTCCCGATTTTTAATCCCCAGTACGTCCACCACGCGCAGCATCGTTATGGCATTAAGCTAGTCGCGCGCTACTTTTTTTACTTGAGAGGTTTCCCTTGAATAAGACCGAGATGATCGAAACGGTATCCAAATCTGCAGATATTTCGAAGGCAGCGGCTGGGCGCGCAGTTGAGGCAATGATTGGTGCAGTGCGTACGTCGCTGAAGAAAGGTCAGATGGTCACGCTCGTCGGTTTCGGTACCTTCTACGTTGGTAAGCGTGCCGCGCGTGCAGGCCGCAATCCACGCACTGGTGTGGCGATCAAGATCAAGGCAGCAAAGGTGCCGAAGTTCAGAGCTGGGAAAGCACTCAAAGATGCGTTAAACTAGCGGACTTTGCAGGGTGCTTAGCTCAGTTGGTAGAGCGTCGCCCTTACAAGGCGAATGTCGGGGGTTCGAGCCCCTCAGCACCCACCAGTAAATTTGGAGTTGCTGTGCTCACTGAAATTTCTTTGTCCTTCAGGGAGCGCATCGAATGGAGTGGTAGTTCAGTTGGTTAGAATACCGGCCTGTCACGCCGGGGGTCGCGGGTTCGAGTCCCGTCCACTCCGCCAACGCAAAGGGCAGACCTTCCGGGCTGCCCTTTTTTATTGCTACATATCGTTGACCCTACGAAACTGCGCTCATGTTAGAACTCATCCGTTCCGCCGCAAAAACTTGGATTGCCAAAGTCGTTCTGGCGCTAATTACCATCCCGTTCGCTTTGTGGGGCGTCGAGTCCTACATCCGCACTTCGCCCGGCACTAACACCATCGCAAAGGTAGGCGGGGACAAAGTGACTGGGCAAGAGTTTGACAACGCGGTGCGGACACAGCTTGATCAGCTGCGGCAACGCTTTGGTGGCCAAATTGACGCGTCCATTATGGATAACCCCGAGATGCGCAAGGGGGTACTCGACCAATTAATTGACCAGCGCGTGCTGGACAAAACGACCAAGGTTGGCACCATGGCAGTCAGCGACTCGCGCTTGCGCGATCTAATCGTCAACAATCCTAACTTCATGGATAACGGGCAATTCTCACCGGCGCTGTATGAGCGCATCCTGAAGGCGCAGGGTTACTCTGCCGCGTCGTTCGAGGCGGCATTGCGTCAGGACACCGAGCGCCAACAGTTCCTCGATAGCGTTGCCAACACGGCGATTGTTTCTAACTCTACAATCAAGAACTATTTGCAAGCCAGCGAGCAGTCTCGCGAGATTGCGGTGGTGTTTGTTTCACCGGCAACGTTCCTTGCCAAAGTCAACGTCACGCCAGAGCAGGCGCAAGCGTTCTACGACAAGAACAAAGCCGAGTTTACGATTCCCGAGCAAGCCCGTGCGGAATATATTGAGTTGTCGGTGGATGCACTTGCCCCCGCAATTGCTGTTACAGCGGATGAAGTAAAGACCTATTACGCCACCAACCAAGCACGTTACGTCACCAAGGAAGAGCGCAAAGCCTCACACATTTTGATTAGCGTCGCGAAGGATGCCAAAGCGGCGGACAAAAAAGCGGCAGAAGAGAAAGCTAATCAGCTATTTGCGCAACTAAAAAAGAGCCCTAAAGACTTCGCTGACCTCGCCAAGAAAAACTCGCAGGATCCAGGCTCAGCAGTAAACGGCGGCGACCTTGGCTTTTTTGGCCGTGGCATGATGGTGCCGCAGTTTGATAAAGCGACCTTCGACGGCAACAAAGACGAATTGCTCGGGCCGGTTCAAACCGACTTCGGCTATCACATCATTCGTGTCACCGATATCAAGCCGGAGAAGGGTAAATCACTCCTCGACGCGACACCGGAAATTGAAGGCGAGCTGAAGAAGCAGAAAGCATCGCGCAAGTTTGCGGAACTCGCGGAGAAGTTTTCAAACGCCGCATTTGAACAGTCCTCGTCGTTGAAAGCCGCAGCAGAAGTTACCGGATTACCAATCAAGCAATCGCCATTTTTTGCCAAAGGGCAAGCGTTCCAGCCGCCATTCAACAACGCAAAATTGTCCTCCGCGTTGTTTGGTGACGAGGTGCTGAAGAATAAGCGCAATACGGAAGCCATCGAAATCGGTTCCAACACCTTGGTGGTCGCGCGCATGTTGGAATCAAAGCCCGCCGTAGTTCGTCCGTTCGCGGAGCTGCAGGTCGGATTGATCCAGCGATTAGCGCGCGATGAAGCCACCAAATTTGCCAGAGCAGATGGTGAGGCAAAACTCGCTGCGCTGAAAGCAGGCAAAGAAGACACGAATTTTCCTGCCGCACTTGCCGTTAGCAAGGCGAACCCGGCAGGATTGCAACCGGGCGTGGTCGATGCCGCGATGCGCGCGAACCCCAAGACATTGCCAACCTACGTCGGGCACGCCGATCCGTCGGGTACCTACGCGCTGATTAAGGTGACCAAAGTGATTGAAGCGCCACCACCTGACGAGGCAAAACTCATTGCAACACGTCAGCGTTTGCAGCAAACGCTTGGGCAAAAAGAGCTAGTTTCGGTGATCGCGCAGTTGCGTAGCGAGGTGGGTGTTTCAATCTCGTCCGGCGCGACCGATAAAAAAGCCGAAAAGTAAGCTGGCACCGATGCTGACCACAGATGTTGACCACCGATGTTGACCACCGATGTTGACCACCGATGTTGACCACCGATGTTGACCACCGATGTTGACCACCGATGCTGACCACGACGCGAGGGCAAGTGCCTC